>JAOZMN010000251.1:0-4655 GCA_029934265.1 Bacteroidales bacterium | reverse complement strand
GCACTCGAAAAAGTAAAAGAGCTTTGCAAAAATTCCGACGATAAAAATTTAATGCAAATTTCCGAAAACATAAACCTTTGCACCACAATAAGAGACCGTATTTCAAAAGAAGTAAACGAAACTCCGCCGGTTTTGGTAAGCAAAGGAAATGTTATTAATGAAGGTGTTTCGGAAGAATTGGACGATTTACGAAATATATCCGGTTCAGGTAAAGATTATTTGCACGATTTACAAACAAAACTTGCCTACGAAACAGGAATTTCATCTTTAAAAATAAATTTTAACAATGTTTTCGGATATTTTTTTGAAGTTCGTCATAAATATAAAAACATGGTGCCTTCCGAATGGATACGAAAACAAACACTCGTAAGTTCGGAACGCTATATAAATGCCGAACTTAAAGAATATGAAGATAAAATTCTCGGTGCGGAAGATAAAATTTCGGCTATTGAAACCAAGCTTTTTAACGATTTAGTTATCGCTTTGGCTGATTATATGCCTCTTATACAAACCAATGCTGCCGAAATAGCAAAACTTGATTGTCTGATAAGTTTTTCGGTAACTGCACGAGAAAATAATTATATTCGTCCGATATTGAACGACGGCGATAAAATAAATATCAAGCAAGGCAGACATCCTGTAATAGAAAAACAACTTTTGCCCGGTGAAGAATATATTCCGAACGATGTTTTTTTAGATACCGAAAAACAGCAAATTATAATTGTAACAGGTCCGAATATGGCGGGTAAATCGGCACTTTTAAGGCAGACCGCTTTAATTTTGCTGATGGCTCAAATCGGTTCGTATGTGCCGGCAAAAAAAGTCGAAACCGGCTGGGTAGATAAAATTTTCACAAGGGTAGGGGCTTCCGACAATATTTCGTCAGGCGAATCTACTTTTATGGTGGAAATGAACGAGGCGGCAAGCATACTTAATAATATGTCATCTCGTAGTTTGATACTTTTCGATGAACTTGGCAGAGGAACAAGTACTTACGACGGAATTTCGATAGCTTGGGCAATAGTCGAATATATCCACGAACACCCGAAGGCAAAAGCAAGAACTTTGTTTGCAACTCATTATCACGAGCTTAACGAAATGGAAAAATCGTTCAAACGAATAAAAAATTTCAATGTTTCGGTAAAAGAAATCAATAATAAAATTATTTTCTTGAGAAAGCTCGTAAAAGGCGGAAGCGAACACAGTTTCGGTATCCATGTTGCAAAACTTGCCGGAATGCCCAAAAGTATTATCAAAAGAGCAAATAATATTCTGAAAGAATTAGAAGAAAGTCACAGAAAAGAAGACACGGACAAGAAAGTCGAGAAACTTGCAAAAAACGGAGAAGGCTACCAACTGAGCATCTTCCAAATGGACGACCCTGTATTAAAACAAGTCAGAGACGAAATTAAAAATATCAATATTAATGAATTAAGTCCGATTGAGGCATTAAATAAACTCGATGAAATAAAAAAAGTGCTGAATTTGTAATTTACAATTATTAAATTGTAAATCATGAGTCCGGTCTAAAAAGTATATTTCTTCGCAATCAGACCCTTAGGGTTTTAAGTAAAATACTGTAAATTAAATATTTAGATTTGTTAATTTTTGTTAAATCAAACCCTAAGGGTCTTTTTAGACCGAACTCATTCATTCAAAAAATCAAAAAAAATATGGAACTATCGGAAATTATCGACAAAATCGAAAATCTTATTAAAACCGGAGAAAATAAATTGTCCGGAAACGGAGAAAATGCACAGGAAACACCAAGAAGTTTCTTTACCGACATAACTTATTTAATGCTTTCATTTTTCGGTAAAATTCTTAAACTACCGTTCAAAATAATTGCCAAGTATCTGAAAGACGAAATAATATCGGCAATAAAAAAAGATGCAAAACTTTATGCTTTTATAATGATGCTTATGGGAGTTATGTTTGTATTTTTTGCGGTGTTGTGGCTTTCTATTTCGGTAGCTGTCGCCACTTATTTCAAGGAACACGGCAATTCTTATTTGATGTCGATAATTTATTCCGTATTGTTTCAAGTGGTTTGTTTTATTCTAATCGGAATAATTGCTTTTATTACTTCCCGAAAAATAAAATCATTGGAAATGTTCAAGAAAATATCTAAAATCGGGAAATAAACCAAAACCCTAATTTCGGGCTGAATGAAATTATTTTTTCTGAAATTTATATTTGTTATTTTATTTATAATAAATAACTTATTCGTTTTTTCCGCCGTTGTTTCCGGTGAAATTACCGACAGTGAAGGTGTGCCGGTTTCCTACGCTTCCGTTTACGTTAAAAATACGACTTTGGGAGTTGCCGCAAATGTTGCCGGTAAATATTTTATAGAACTGCCTGCCGGCAAATATACCCTGGTTTACAGTTATGTAGGATTTAAAAAAGTAGAAAAACAGATAATTTTAAATAAAAATCAACACCTTATATTAGATGTTAGTATTACCGAAAATATATCGGAATTTGATGAAATTGATATTGTTGCGGATAAGTTCGACCGGGGAAAATATATAATGTCGCAAGTTCGTGAAAATCGTAAAAAATATATCGGAAGTATTCAAAATTACAAATGTGAAATATATACAAAAACATCTATCAAAAAAGAATTTTTAGACATTGAGAGCGAGGAAAAATCCGAAAGAAAAAAAAGCGATACAATCAAAAGTATAAAAAGAAAAAAAAAGAACGATAATGTTAATGAATATCTGAAAAAAGAAAGGCTCAATTTAATAGAATACATTGCGGAAGTTTATTATCAAAATCCTAATAAATACAAAGAAAATATTATTGTTTTTCACGATTATTCCGAAAAAAAGAAACATTACGGCAAATCTGTATCCATAGGCGGCAATTTCAGAGATGATGATGATATTATACCGATACCGGAGCAAGACGAAAATATTTATATTTATAAAACGGTCGATTTAGTAAATTCGTTTAATTTTTATAAAAATTTACTCAAATTGCCCAAAATTTGTACTCAGCCTCTAATATCGCCGATTGCGGCAAGTTCGCCCTTAAGTTACAAATATGAATATATAGAATCTTTTTTTGAAAATAATAAAAAAATATATAAAATAAGAGTAATTCCCCGCAACAAACACGATGCTTTATTTTACGGAAATATTTTTGTTCAAGACAGTACTTGGTCGCTTACAGCAGTCGATTTGTCGATAAATAAACAGGCACTTTTAATGCACAAAAATTTCAGTATAATAGAAAATTTCAAAAATTACGATATAAATATTTATCTTCCGGAAAAAATAAATATTATTTATACCATCAAAGACGGCAAAAAAAATATACTTGGCGAAATTCGCAATAAATTAAGTAAATACGAAATAAATATTCAAATAGACAAAAAAATATTCAGTAACGAAATAAGAACTTATGCCGATGATGCTTTTGATAAAGATTCATTGTTTTGGAAAAAAAATCGACCTGTTCAACTTAAAACGGAAGAGTTAATTTTTATCGAAAAATCAGACAGTTTGGCAAAATATTATACAAGCAAAGAATATTTGGACAAACAAGATTCTTTGTTTAATAAAATTTCGTGGTGGTTGCCCTTGTCGGGATACGGACACAAAAATCATTATAAAGGTACGGAATGGTATATCGACGGAATCCCAAATCAAATTGTGCCGTTCGGAGTAGGCGGGTACAGGCATCGCTTACCGCTTTATATTAATAAAGAATTTAAAAATTCCATATTGCTTGAAACAAAAGAATTTATAGATTACGGTTTTTTGAACAAAGATGTAAAAGGTAAAATCGGTGTAGGATTAACGTATTATCCGAAAAAATTTATCCGTACATTTATTACTGTCGGCAATACTTATGAGCGGATAAATAATTATGCTTCTTTGGAACAAACTTTCAGCAGAAGTAATTTTGTGAACTCTAAATCCGTTGAAATCAAACAACGAATAGAAATTATTAACGGACTGTATGCCGAATTATCGTTAATTTACGCAAATCAAAATCCTATTACAGATTTAAAATTATCTTCATGGTCGGAATTTGTTTTCGGTGAACTTAACCGACCAAGCGATTTTGAAAAATATATACACAGCGAAATACGTTTAGACGTAAAATATATAATCGGTCAAAAATATACTATTCGTAAGAATAAAAAAATAATACTCGGTAAGAATTACCCGCAAATTTTTGCAATTTATCGAAAAGGCTTGCCTGATATTTTCGAAAGTAATACTAATTTCGATTATTTGGAACTCGGAACAAAAGCGGAATTAAAATTAGCACGTTTCGGCTCATCTCGTTGGGAAGTTGCCGGCGGTATTTTTCCGAATAAGAAAAATTTACGAGTTTTGGAATATAAATTTTTCAGAGGTTCGGATAGATTCTTTTTTTCAGACCCTCTAATGTCTTTCCAACTTCTCGGACTGACATTAAATTCAAATTCTCAATTCGTTAAAGCTAATTATATTCACCATTTCGAGGGAAATATTCTCGGGAAAATACCTTTTATGGGATATACTAAAATTTCACTTGCCGGCGGTGCCGGAATTTTAAGTATTCCGAAAGAAAATTTTAATCACTTTGAAATGTTCGCCGGCTTAGAAAGACCTTTCAGAATTAAAAAACAAATTTTTCGTATAGGACTATACGGA
>JAOZMN010000250.1 GCA_029934265.1 Bacteroidales bacterium | reverse complement strand
ATCCCGGTATGTTTTTATTGAAAAACGGACGGGTGTATGGAAAGTGGCATTACAGAAATGTTCCTACTGCAAAAGAATTTAGAGAATATATAATTGAGTATGAAAAGATAAAGTACGATAAAAAGTAAGATTGGTTGATAAGAGAATACCATTTTTGTACAGTTTTCATCATTGTGAAAATTATGTTAATAACTTGTTCGAAAACTGTTAAAAGTTTGTTTGTACACCTTGTTAATAACTTGTTAATTAAAAAATGACTTCATGTAAATTCCAAATATATCGGATTACATAAAGTCATTTTTTATTTATTAAAACTTTTTTCAATAATTATACTTGAGGACCTGCGGCTATAAGAGCTTTTGCTTCATCGTTATCGGTGAAAAATTCAAAGTTTTTGATAAAACGTTTACCTAAATCCAATGCGGCTTTATCCCATTCTTTCGGATTTTCCCAAAGGTTACGAGGATTTAAAAGTTTGCTGTCCACGTTTTTAACGCTTGTAGGCATTTGCAAATTAAATATCGGACAATTTACTAATTCGGCATCGTCGATAGAACCGTCAAGTATTGCATTTATGATAGCACGAGTTGAAGGTAAATCAATCCTGTTTCCTGTACCGGAAGCACTACCGCCTATCCAGCCTGTGTTTACCAAATATGCAGTAGCACCGTTCATTCCCATTTTTTTGATAAGCTCTTTTGCGTATTTTGCAGGGTCGAGCAATAAAAATGCCGCTCCGAAACAAGCTGAAAATGAAGGAACAGGTTCTTTAATTCCTCTTTCAGTTCCGGCAACTTTTGCAGTATATCCGCTAATGAAATGATATTTTGTTTGGTCGGGAGTAAGTTTCGATACCGGAGGAAGTACACCGAAAGCATCAGCTGTAAGGAAGATTACTTTTTTGGCGTGTCCGGCTTTTGAAACAGGTTTCACTATATTGTCGATATGATATATCGGATAAGAAACACGAGTATTTTTGGTTTTTGTAGAACTTGAAAAATCAATTACATGATTTTCATCAAAATCAACATTTTCCAAAAGTGCGTCTCTGCGAATTGCTTTGTAAATATCCGGTTCTTTTTCGGGGTTTAAATCTATTGTTTTGGCATAGCAACCACCTTCAAAGTTAAATATTCCGTCATCGTCCCAGCCGTGTTCATCATCGCCGATTAAAGCTCTGTTCGGGTCAGCTGAAAGTGTAGTTTTTCCTGTTCCGGAAAGTCCGAAAAAGATAGCTGTATCTCCGTCTTTACCTACATTTGCGGAGCAGTGCATTGCTGCAATTCCTTTGAGAGGAAGATAGTAATTCATTATTGAAAAAATACCTTTTTTCATTTCCCCACCGTACCACGAACCGCCTATTACCGCCATTTTTTCTTTCAAATTGAAAGTAGCATATACTTCGCTGTTCAGTCCTTGTCTTTCCCAATTCGGATTTACTGTTTTTGAAGCGTTAAGAACTACAAAATCAGGTTCAAAATCTTTTAATTCTTCTTCCGTCGGGCGAACAAACATATTTTTTACGAAATGTGCTTGCCAAGCCACTTGAACAATAAAACGAACTTTCAATCGAGTATTTTCATTTGCTCCTGCATAACCGTCTTGCACATATAAATTACTGTTGGATAGTTGTTCTATACTTGTTGTTTTAAGTTCGTTCCAAATCCCTTCCGAAATCGGTTTATTATCAGAAGCAGGTCTGTGCTCGTTTCTCCACCAAATATTTTTTTCGTTTTCGTCTTCTTTTACAATATATTTATCTTTGGGAGAACGTCCGGTAAATATACCTGTATCAACTGTAACAGCATCTAAATTAGTAAGGTAGCCTTTTTCGTAACCTTCTAAATTCGGGTCTGTTTCATGTTTGTAAAGTTCTTCGTAAGAAATATTGTGGAAAATTTCTTTAACTCCTGTTATTCCGTACTTGCTTAAATCTAATTCTTTCATAGTAATAAATATATATTGATTAGTACATTATTGTTATACAAAACTATTATTTTTTTTTGGGAAAAAAAAATAATATGAATAAACAACGTTTTATAACAGCCGTAAACGACAATTTTATTTTTTAATTCCAATTAGTTTACATTTAAAAAAATAAGTATCTTTGAGACCGGATATAAAAAGCTTATTTTTTCTTTTGGCAGTAAAGTAAATAACTGAAAATAAGACATTTTAATTTATTAATTCTTACTAAATTAAAATCATAATGTCTTTTTTATTTTCAACTAATTTTATTAAAAATCGTATTTTAAAAAAGCCACTGTGCAGAACAATATATTTGTTTTTTTAAAAAACAGTGTTAAAGAACATAATAACATATATTTCTTTAAAATAATAATAAAAATATTTAAGCGTTTTTTTTTATTAATATTCTCGAAAAAGTTTTTTTTCTTTTTCACTCACAAGATAGGTATAATGGTGTTTTTTCGTAATCAGACTCTAAGAGTTTGAAGTAAAAAAATGAAAATAAGATGTTTCGATTTGTTAAATTTTATTATTAAACCATTATGGGCTTTTACTCCGGACTCGCTCACTCATATTTTTATATTTTTTATTATCACCAAATTAAAAAAAATGACAACAAAAATTTTATCGGTATTAATAATTATTGCAAGTTTTATATCTATAAACACAGCTTATGCACAAGCTGATACGGACAAAAATAACGAAGCTTTCGGATACTCTAATGATGCAATTTTGGTATTTCAAGGAATGCAAAAAATAACATCAATCGGAGTAAAGTATAGCTTTGCTTATGCAAAAGGTGACAGAGTGATATTAAAATATATTACCGAAAAAGATAAGAAACTCAAAAAAATATGGTTTGCCGACTCGGAAGGAAAAATAATTTGGAGTCAAGTAGGAATTGCATCTTTAACAAAAGAATTTATAATTCCTACAGAAGGTGTATATACATTCGGATTATTTGCTAAAGAAATGGGAGCAAGAAAAACAGATATTAAGATTATCAGAGAGCCGGGAAGTATCAAAGATTATAATACAGCTTGGACTGTCTATAAAACTTATACTCCCAAAGAAGTTAAATACACCATTGACAGTATGATTGGTTATCAAAAACCGGCAATAACTCAAAAAACATTTAAAGTATTCGATAAATATTTGTATCAAAATGTTGAATTTTACAGTCTCAGCAAACAAATACTCGGGCAGGCAGGTATTCATAATTCGCAAGCAAAGGGTTATTCCATGAATATCGACCCGACAAAAGTTCCGAAAAACGGTAAATTAAAAGGATATAATTATTCATTGAGTTCGGTGCTTGGCGGTGCTAAACATTGGGAAATTGTTGATGTTACGGTTTCGGTCGGGGCTTTGTTTTTAAGTCCGGCAGCAGGTTTTGCCGCACATGGAGCGATGGCATTAATCGGTCCGCAACCCGGAAATGAACCTGTACAATATTATATATCGAATCGCAAGTCGGATATTGAGATTGTCAGAGAAATATATTCTCCTCACAATGATGCTCGTAAAGCGACAAATACAGGAAAAGACATAGTTGCAGATGTCGCAGGTGTTTTTTCCGATGACGCTAAAGATGCAGTAAAAGGTACGAAAGTAAAATCGTACAGCGAAAAAAATCTGAATTTCAATCAAAAAGGAAAGGTTACAAATTTATTTGTGTACTCTGCAACTATGCCCAAAGATAAATGGTTCATAATGGCAAATCCCGAATATACACAAGCAAAAAACGTAAAGCTCAAAGGTTCGGCAATATATTATGCTCCTTCTTTCAAAAATTTAAAAGCTAACGAATATTTTTACAATGTAAAAACAAAAAAAATAGAGAAATCAAAAATTCAAACCATAAAAACCGTAAGATATGGCTCAATTAAGTGATTGTAGATTTATGATTTTGCTTTCGCCTTATTAATAGGATTTTTGTAAATATTGTTATACAAATAATTTTACTATAACAGAAATTTTAAAATTTATTAACCACATATATGAAAAAAATAACATATCAAATTTTGTTACTGTTTTTTGCAGTAAACTTGGTTCAGGCACAAAGTACCGTAAAAATTATCAGCGGTAAATATTCATCGGTAAGAAAAGTAACAGAGCTGAAAACTTTTGAAGCTTCAAAGGGAGATATTATTGAGTTTAACATTACGGTACTTCACAAAAAGAAAGGATTTGATATTTTTGTAAAGCAACACCCCGGTAATTTAATTGTTTTAAATTATGAAAATTTAAAAACATCGACAAAAAAAATAGTTGCACCGGCAGATGCAATTTATCAGGTTTATTATGGTGGCAGTAAAGTAGATTTTAATATCGAAATAACAAAATATACCAATAAACCGAACGGACCCGACAGAGGTGCAATAACTTATGTGCAAATTCCTGACACTTTGCACGCAAGTGGATATGTAACTGCTTTTGTAGGTGATAGTTACAGATTGACACCTTATAAAGAAAAAGTATTGTTTAAAACCGGCATTCAAGCTGAACAAATTTGCAACAGAAATTTTTTTACAGGTGTCGATTTAATTGAATTAAATATTCCCGGCAATGTCGAAGATGAGTATCGTAAACAAAAATTGTTATCATACTCGGTAACTCTTACATGTGGTGAACTGTCTATGCAAAAGGCTCTTATGGGAGTAGTTGATGCCGGAATCGATGCTTTTGTCAAATTACCGGAAATTGGAGGAAAAAGTAAAAATAAAAGCAAAATTAAAAAAGCCGAAAATAAAAATCAGTATAGTTTTACCGATAATCTTGATAATCTAAACAGTAAATTGGAAACAGTCACAGAAATTGTAGGTATCGGAGCAGATGCAGCAGGCACGTTTGCTCCCGGAAGTACAGGAGAAGATGTTTTGAAAAATACGGCTTTTGTGCTTGACGGAGGTGTACAAAAATTAGTACTCGAAGAAGCAATGGACGCTACCGGC
>JAOZMN010000617.1 GCA_029934265.1 Bacteroidales bacterium | reverse complement strand
TGAACCACTTATTGTTTATACAAAAATTAATTCATTAGACTCTCTATTTCATCGGCTTCTATCGGAATATTTGCCATTAAATCTACCTGCCCTGTTTCCGTAATTAGAATATCATTTTCCAAACGAATGCCCAAAGCCTCATCTACAATATAAATTCCCGGTTCACAACTCAGAACCATGCCGGCTTTTAAAACAGTGTCTTTTGTCCCGACATCGTGAACATCAAGCCCCATAAAATGAGAATTTCCGTGCATATAATATTTTTTGAAAGCAGGTTTATCTTTGTCTTGCTTCTTAATTTCTTCTTGGGTTAAAAGTTTGAGCAATAATAATTCTTCTTCTATAAGTTTTTCTACTTTTTTATTGATTTTATTGATTGTCGTACCCGGTTTTATCAATTTTACAGCTTCTCGAAATACTTTTAATACAGAATTGTAAACTTCTTTTTGCCTTTCGGTAAATTTTCCGTTTACCGGAATTGTACGAGAACAATCTGCTGTGTAACCGCCGTAATCCGCACCGAAATCCAACAATAAAAGTTCGCCGGAATTACATTTTTTATCGTTTTTTATATAGTGAAGAATACAATTATCCTTTCCCGATGCGACTATCGGGTCGTAAGCGTGTCCGTTTGCTCCGGAGCTTATATATTCGTGTGTAATTTCTGCTTCAACTTGATATTCGTAAACACCGGGTTTTACAAATTTTAAAACTCGCTCGAATGCGGAATTTGTAATTGAAATTGCTTTTTTGATTTGTGATATTTCTTCCGGTTCCTTTCGCAAACGCAAACCGGTAATTAAAGGGTTTAATCTTTCAAATCGGTGTAAAGGAAATTTTGATTTTATTTCTTTTACAAAAATTTGGTCTTTTGTAATTACTTCCGGCGAAAATTTAAAATATTCATTCAAATTAAGATAAATATTTCGCCTGTAATATATCGAATTTTCAAAATAATTTTCAAATTCCGAACTCCACATTACTATTTTGATACCGGAAATTTTTCCGGCTTTTTCTTTTGAAAGTCTTTCGCCTGTCCATGTTTCCATAGCCGGATTTCGTTCCGAAATAAAAAGAATTTCATTGTATTTTTCTTTTTTTTCGGCATCGCTATACATAAAAAGTATTGTTTCGGCTTGCTCGATTCCGGTAAGATAAAATAAATCGGAATTTTGTCGATATTTATATTCTTGGTCGCCGGATTTGTACATTGCAAAATTGGAATTTATAACAGCAACAGAATCCTGCTTTAATTTTAAAGCAAGTTCTTTTCGTTTCTTTTTATAAAAATCGGAATTAATCGGGGTGTATTTCATTTTTTGATGTGTTGATTTGAATT
>JAOZMN010000249.1 GCA_029934265.1 Bacteroidales bacterium | reverse complement strand
TCTTGGTTTGAAAATACGGAAACACGTTTAAGCGAGTTCATTAATTGCATTCTGTCCACAACAATTTTATTCGGATTATCGGTAGGTATAACTGTTTGATATTTAGGAAATTTACCCTCTGTTAAGCGACAAACAAGTTTAGTTTCAGCAATAGTAAAAACTGCATTTTTTTCGTCAAATTCAACTGTTACTTCTTCTGCATCGGCAGGAATAACATTTTTGAGGAAAGTTGCCGGTTTTTTAGGTAAAATAAATTCAGCTTCCTTGTCAGCTTTTGCTTCAGAACGAGTATATCTCACAAGTTTGTGCGAATCGGAAGCAACAAAAGTGATATTGTCGGTGAAGATTTGGAAGAAAACTCCATTCATTACCGGACGCAATTCATCATTTGCAGTTGCAAACAAAGTTTTATTGATACCTGCAGCCAATAAATTAGCTTCCATTTTTATTGAAGTCTTTTTTTCTTCATCGAGTTCGGGCAACTTTGGAAATTCGTCTCCGTACATTCCGAAAACTGTAAATTTTCCGTTTTCGGAAAAAATATTTACTTCTAATGTTTCCGTATTAATTTCGATAGTAAGCGGTTGCTCAGGAAATTCTCTTAAAATATCGATTAAACGTTTTGCTTCAATTGCTATAGAGCCGGAACCGTCTATATTTTCCGGAGACATTTTAGTTATTAAAGTCGATTCCAAATCAGATGCCGTGATAGTTAATTCGCCGTCTGTCAAATCAAATAAAAAGTGGTCGAGAATCGGCAGTGTGCTTTTATTACTGACAACCTTACCGACTGTCTGTAAATGTGCAAGAAACTCTGTACTCGAAACGATAAATTTCATAATTCTTAAATTTTGGGGTTTATTTATAATAGTTTACAAAGATATTAAAATTTATATTAAAAAATAAAATTTAATTTTAAAAAATCATGCAGGTATAGAAAATTTAATTTACTATTTCCTTAGATTAAACTCTATGGCTTAGTTAAAATACTTATATTTAATTATTTAACAGAAACTGAGAAATTGTTAAATAATAAATGATAAATAAAATTTTATTTGTCGGAAAAATAGTGTAAATTTGTTTTCTTTTTAGTAAAAATATAAAGCTTGTAAAGTAATACCTTAAAATTCATTTTTACTTTTGTTAAAATTTTAATTACAATATAGAAGACTGATTTATACAAAAATGGAATCTGAAAGTTTGTTATATTGTTGATTATAAGCAAAATACCAAAAAAAAGAAATATACAAATATTAAAACAGGTCATTAATTAGACCTTAAAAACAAAGAATGGAAAATACACCCGAAAAATTAGAAGAAGTACAAAACAAAGAATATTCAGCAAATAGTATTCAGGTTCTCGAAGGATTAGAAGCAGTGAGAAAACGTCCCGCCATGTATATCGGCGATGTCGGAGAGAGAGGACTACACCATCTTGTTTATGAAGTAGTTGATAACTCCATAGATGAAGCTCTTGCCGGACATTGTTCCGACATATACGTTTTTATTAACGAAGATAATTCGATAACTGTAACCGATAATGGACGGGGGATTCCTGTGGGAATGCACGAAAAAGAAGGACGTTCTGCTCTTGAAGTTGTAATGACAGTACTGCACGCCGGCGGAAAATTCGATAAAGATTCCTATAAAGTGTCAGGTGGATTGCACGGCGTAGGAGTTTCCTGCGTAAACGCCTTATCTACCGAACTTGTTGCAACCGTAAAACGAGAAGGGAAAATATACCGACAAGTATATAATATAGGTGTACCGCAAAAAAATATAGAAATTATAGGCGATACAGACATTACCGGTACGGAAATAACTTTTACCCCGGACGATACTATTTTCAACACTTTAACTTATAAATATGATATTATCGCCTCACGCTTACGAGAACTCGCTTACCTGAACAAAGGTGTAAAAATGACCTTGACGGATAAACGAGAAAAAGATGAAGAAGGAAATTTCCGAAGTGAATTATTTCATTCAGAATTAGGTCTTAGTGAATTTGTTGAGTATCTCGATAGTACAAGGGAACGTATTATTAAAGATACAATTCACATCACTACAGAAAAAAATGATGTGCCGGTAGAAATTGCACTTCAATATAATACTTCTTACAGCGAAAATATACACTCGTATGTCAATAATATCAATACATACGAAGGAGGTACGCATTTAACCGGATTTAGGCGAGGACTTACTCGTACTCTGAAATCTTATGCCGATGATTCCGGTATGTTGCAAAAATTAAAATTCGACATCAGTGGAGATGATTTCAGAGAAGGATTAACTGCTATTATTTCTGTAAGCGTTGCCGAACCGCAGTTTGAAGGTCAGACCAAAACAAAACTCGGAAACTCGGAAATTAGTTTGGTTGTTGATAAGGCTGTGAGCGAAATGCTCCGGAATTATCTTGAAGAAAATCCGAAAGATGCCAAAATAATTGTACAAAAAGTAATACTTGCCGCACAAGCAAGACACGCTGCCAAAAAAGCAAGAGAACTTGTACAACGTAAAAACGTAATGTCCGGTTCAGGATTACCGGGTAAATTGTCTGATTGTTCCAGCAGAGACCCCGAACTTTGTGAGGTATATCTTGTGGAGGGCGACTCGGCAGGTGGAACTGCCAAACAGGGACGAGAAAGAAAATATCAAGCAATTTTACCTTTACGGGGGAAAATTCTTAACGTCGAAAAAGCTATGCACCACAAAGTTTTTGAAAACGAAGAAATTAAAAATATTTTTACCGCTCTTGGTGTTACAATAGGAACGGAAGAAGACAGTAAAGCTCTTAATCTGACAAAGTTACGCTACCATAAAGTTATAATCATGACCGATGCCGATGTGGACGGGCGACATATTACAACTCTTATTATGACCTTCTTTTTCAGATACATGAAAGAGCTTATCGAACAAGGTTATTTATATCTGGCAAGCCCCCCACTCTACTTAGTAAAAAGAGGAAAACAAGAACGTTACTGCTGGAATGAAGAAGAAAGAATTACCGCTGTTTCAGAAATAGGAAAAGGAAGTGAAAAAGGACTTCACATACAACGCTATAAAGGTCTGGGTGAAATGAATGCAGAGCAACTTTGGGATACAACAATGAATCCGGCTACTCGAATTTTACAACAAATTACAATAAACAACGGAGCAGAAACTGACCATATTTTCTCAATGCTTATGGGTGATGAAGTTCCACCGAGACGTGCTTTTATAGAAGAAAATGCAACTTATGCTACAATAGATGCGTAAAAAATGAACAATAAATTTTCAGTTAAAACCCTGTACTTGTTGAAAAAATACCGGACAAGTGCAGGGTTTAAGGTCTCCGACCTTTTTAATGGAGCAAAGTCGTATTTATAAAAATTTAATAATCAAGTTATTATATAAAAGTTGATGCGGAAAAATTAGTACTTAAATTATTTTTCATACATAAAAATATTTTTTCGTTCATATCAAAACGATACCTTTCTGCTTGTTCTTTTTCAAATTCAGCTGTAAAATTTTCAATTTTTACGCTAAAACCTGCTTTTTCCAAACGTTTAGGATAATCATTTCCGTATAATCGCAAATGGTCGTATTGTCCGAATATTTTTTCACGTTCGGCTCTGCTTGTAATAGTATCGTCTTCGTATGTTTTTTCTTTTGAATAATCCATCGGGACTTGCAAAATTGCCCAACCACCCGGTTTTAATACTCTTAAAATTTCTTTTAACGCCTGTTGTTCTTTGTCGATATGCTCCAAAACATGATTACAGATAACAACATCAAATTTATTATCATCGAAAACCATATTTCTGATGTCTGTTTTTACATCGGCAAGCGGCGAAACTAAATCGGCAGTTGTATAATCCAAATTTTCCATACTGCGAAAACGTTTTATAAACGGCTGTTCCGGTGCGATATGCAATACTTTCAAATTTGCCGTAAAAAAATCTGTTTTTTGTTTCAGGTATAACCATAACAAGCGGTGTCTTTCGAGCGTCAAACAATTAGGACATAATCTGTTATCTATACCTTGATTTCCGTAAGGAAGAAATTTGCGAAAACTTTTTTCGCAAACAGGACATTCAACATTATCGCCTTTATAAAATAAAGATACAGGTTTACGAAACAATAAACTTAAGCGAATAAGCATCGGTCTCGGTATTTTACGAACAAGAAATTTTATTATTTTTTTCAATGAAAATGGTGTAACAGTTTAATTCAAAAATTTCAAAACTTAAAGACTCCAATAATCTGTTCTTTTAACGGTATCTCGATAAATACCTTTTATATCGATAATAATTCCGTCTTTGGTCATTATTTTTTCAAAGTAATCTTCTCTAAAATCTAAATATTCTTTATGACTCACGGCAAGAATAACGGCATCATAAGAATTACCGATATTTTCGGAAAGTTCAAATCCGTATTCTTTTTTTACTTCTTTAAAATCTGCATACGGGTCGATGACATCTACATCAACTTTGTACGATTTGAGTTCGTCTATAAGGTCTGCAACCTTTGAATTTCGTATATCGCTGACATTTTCCTTGAAAGTAACACCCATTACAAGTACTTTCGCATTAAGAATATTTTTATTTTTAGCGATAATCTTTTTTACGGTCTGCTTGGCGACATAACGTCCCATCGAATCGTTCACAAATCGTCCGGAATTTATTATTTGCGGGTGATAACCAAGTTCTTTTGCCTTATGCACAAGATAATAAGGGTCAACTCCGATACAATGTCCGCCGACAAGTCCGGGATAAAATTTCAAGAAATTCCATTTTGTGCCGGCAGCTTCCAAAACTTCATAGGTATTAATTCCGAGTTTATCGAAAATAATCGACAACTCATTCATAAAAGCAATATTTACGTCTCTTTGCGTATTTTCTATAATTTTTGCCGCTTCGGCTACTTTTATCGAACCGGCTCTGA
>JAOZMN010000248.1 GCA_029934265.1 Bacteroidales bacterium | reverse complement strand
TGTTTAATTCGGATATTTGTAATTTTTGTCGGCTCTCCATCTGCTGTTCCGCTGTCGGTAATGTCAAATTTAAAAACATTAACGGCTTCTGCGTCAGTATCTGTAAGTGATGAAATTGTTGTTCCGGAAATTTGCGTGCCGGGTGCTGAAACTTCTGTATCTGTGTCCACGGCAGGAATATCGGAAGTAGAACCGTTTATCGTTATATCGTCACCGGCAGAGTCTCCGGGTCCCCAAGCTCCCGATGTTCCTTCCGCAGAATATCCATAAAGTCTGAAAGTGAGTGCTGTTGTTTGGTCGGTAACGGAAAAAGTAAAAGTGGTTAATTGCTGACTTGTGTTATCAGGATGTGTATATGCTTGGTCTAAATCTGTTACATAAGAATCTGCATTATAACGTAGTGCATAAGTTTTCGGACCGGTAGAAGAGCGATAACTTTTCATGGAAATACTTGTTATGGAAAACATTTTTCCGGCAAGCGGTGTTACCGTAAATTCTAAATAATCATTGGCATCGAGAGTTGCATTTAGACTCCAATTTTTAGAGTTAAAAATATTTCCTTTTGCAGATGCCGAAATTCCGCTTCCTCTGCTTATGGACGATGAACTTAAATTTGCATCGTTTACATTCGACGAAATTGATGCTTCGTTTCCGGCAATTTCGTTAAAATCAAATGTAAGTATCTGAGCATTAACATAATTAATACTAAATAAACAAATTAATGTTGTAATAACAAAGATAGTTTTTTTCATAACGGATTTTATTTTTGTTAGTTTATGCAAAGATACTCTAAAAAAACAAAAAAACTTACCGAAAGTTATTAAACATTTCGATAAGTTTTAAACAATTTAAGGTCTTATACCTGTTCAATCAGATAAAACCAAGAACATAAAACATTAATAAACTTATTGTTACACAAAAATTAATGTGTAACAATTTTTATAATTAATGTTAAATTTTTTATTTTTTGATACCTGCAATTTCTTCAAGCATATCGGTAGTAAGAGATTTTGGTCTTTCGAGTGCATATCCCAAAGCTCTGTCCCATGTGAGGTTTGCAAGTACTCCAATTCCTCTTCCTACAGCAAATAATACTGTGTAAAAATCAAATTCTGTTAGTCCATAAAACCATTGAATAACACCTGATTGTGCATCAACATTTGGCCATGGGTTTTTAGCTTTACCTTGTTCTACCAAAATATCCGGTACTACTTGATAAAGCATATCTACATATTTAAAAAGTTTGTCGTTTGGTAAGTGTTTCAAACAGAAATCTCTTTGAGAAGCATATCGAGGGTCTGTTTTTCTAAGAACTGCGTGTCCGAAACCTGGAATTACATTTCCTGAATTAAGTGTTTCCCAAACGAATTTTTTCATATCTTCTTTGGTAGGCTCAATTCCTCCAAGTTTTTCCACTACTCCTTGAAGCCATTTTAAAACTTCTTGATTTGCTAAACCGTGCAATGGACCTGCAAGTCCGTTTACACCAGCAGAGAATGAATAATAAGCATCAGAAAGTGCCGAACCTACAAGGTGAGTTGTATGTGCAGAAACATTTCCTGATTCGTGGTCGGAATGTATTATAAGGTACATTCTCATAACATCATCATAAGGACTATCAATTCCCATTTGATGTGCAAAGTTTGCTGCCATGTCGAGTTCGAAATTTGGTTCGATAATCATATCGCTTTTAAATTTCATTCTGTATATGTAAGCTGCTATTGATGGAATACGAGCGAGAATATCTGTAGAATCTTCGTACATATACTCCCATGCGTCCATTTTATTGAACTTACCTGAATCGTAATATTTGGCAAATTTAGACTCTTGTTGCATTGATAATATTGCAGAAGAAAACATTGCCATCGGGTGTGTACCACTTGGCATTGCTCTTAATATATCAATAACATACTGTGGAAGTTGCCTTCTTTTTTTGAAATCATCAACTACTTCTAATGCTTCTTTTTCAGTTGGAACATCTCCAGTAAGCAAAAAGAACCAAAAACCCTCAACGTAAGGATAGTCTTTTCCTGCAGGTTTAGGAAGTGCTGCCATTGTTTCTGGAATTGTTTTTCCTCTAAAACGTATTCCTTCCATTGGGTCTAAGTAGGAAATATCAGTAGTAAGACCTTTTACTCCTCTCATTCCATTAATTGTTTGAGAAATATTTACTTCTCCAACTTTTACGTTTCCGAATTCTTTCAATAATTTTACGGTACGAGGACGGTGTGCCTCGATTTTCACTTTTAATCTTTCTTTTAGTACAGACATAAAAATATAGTTTAAAATAGTTATTATTAAATATTAATAATACTTAAATTTTAGTTAGTTTTTTAAAAAAACATTATTCAGAATAATTTCAGGTTGCTAAGGTATGATAAAAATACAGATACTTTAAAAAATAAAGTTATTTTTTATCAATAAATTCCGTGACACTTGTCAATGTTTTTGTAAGGTTAAATTTATTTTCGGCTTGTTTGCGTCCTGCATTCCCTGTTTTCTCTCTTAATTCTTTGTTTTCGGATAGTAAAATTATTTTTTCGGACATGGCTTTTAAGTCGTAAAAATCGACAAGAAAACCTGTTTTATTATTGCTTACAATTTCCGGATTACTACTGATATTATACGCTACAACCGGTTTTCGACAAGCACCGGCTTCAACTATTACATACCCGAAACCTTCCCATTTTGATGTTAGAACAAATATGTCGATTTGTTCTAAAAATTGTTTGGGGTTTTCGACAAATCCGATAAAATCAATATATTTTTCTACTTTTAGTTGTTTTGCTTTTTCTTTTAATTCATTTTCCAGCTTCCCTGTTCCTCCGATTTTTATTACAAAGTTCGGCAATGTTTTTTTTAATATCACGGCAAGTTCGATAAGGTGTTCTTGTGCTTTTTGCGGAACTAATCGCCCTATATTTCCGATAATTATTTTATCGGTTTGTTTTTTTTTGATGAGACCGGAAAAACTATTGTCAAATTCCGACAAATTAATTCCGTTGTATATTACTTTTATTTTGTCTTTATCGAAAAGTTTATTATTGTTTTGAAGAATTGTTTTTTTTGTCGCTTCAGTATTAGCAATAATATCGGTTAGTATGTTCTTAAATATATATCTGTTTGAAATGCTGTTTTTTACGGGAACGGCACTTCCTCTTCGGTAAACAATTTTCTTAACTCCGGCAAGTTTTGAGGCAAATCCGGCAGTTTTTAAATCCGCCGGCATATTCATTATTATTATATCAATCTTATTTTCGATTAATTTTTTCTTCAATAAAATTATTTTAAAAATATTCAAAAAACTAAAATTTGTAATTTTTACGGGTATTACTTTTATGGAAGTTTTTGAAATTTTCTTGTAAAGTTCACTGTTTTTACCGGTGAAAAATATAATTTTATATCCTTTTTCTTTTAGAGCAACTGCGGTTTCGTAATGCCATTTTTCCCCACCTCCCCAGACTTTTGTACTATTAAAAAAACATACGGTTTTCATGTTTAAATTTTGAAGTTTCAGCCGGTTTTCTCGGAAGATACGGAATTTTTTCTCAGGCTGTAAAGTTTTGAATATTTCAAGAAATTAGAATGTGCGGAATTTATAGAAATGACAAATCCGTAAAAGCCATCAAGAAACCCGAGTTTTAGAAAGTACAAAGTAAAGAATTTAATTACAGGTAGAAATATTATTTTTAATATTGATGTTTTTTTGTTTTGAGCAAAAGCAACGTCTGCTTTTATTGACGAGAATTTATTTATCTGATTAACGTGTTGTTCTATTGAAGTAAACGAATAATGCAGTAAATTACCTTTTAGATACTGTGTAGTGCTTTCGTCCGACATATAAATTTTGTCATGCGGATTTTCCCCGTCCCACTTACCTTTTCGTCTGTCCCAAAGTCGTGTTTTTTTATCGGGATACCAACCTGCGTGCTTTATTTTCTTATCGCAAAAATAATTTAATCTGCTAAAGAGATAAGCGTCAAATTGCCAATTGTTTTTAACTTTTAAAATTTCATTTTTAAGTTTCTTGCTTAAAATTTCATCTGCATCTACGGATAAAATATAATTATTTGATGCAGATTGCATTGCAAAATTTTTCTGCTCGATATGTCCTTCAAATTTATTTTTTATAAATTTCACATCAAATTTTCTTACGATTTTTTCTGTTTTGTCGGTAGAAAATGAATCAATTATAATAATCTCATCTGCAATATCTTGAAGTGATTCTAAACATTTCTTTATATTTTTTTCTTCGTTATAAGTTATTATTACTGCCGAAAGTTTTATCATTGTAATTCTCGTTTAAATTAAACCGGTTTTGAAAATAAAAAGACAAAAATATTATTTTTTTTTGCAAATAAAAACAAATTAAATATCTTTGCACTCGCAAAAAAGGAGAGGTGGGAGAGTGGCTTAATCCACCAGTTTGCTAAACTGACGTACTCGCAAGGGTACCGGGGGTTCGAATCCCCCCCCCTCCGCCGGTTACAGAAGTAGTAGGGGTCATTTCTTACTACTTCTTTGGTTATCAGGGGTGATACCAAAATTCAATTTAAAGGTAAAAGTGTAAATTTCTTATGTTTACGGCAAAGTGCTTCACCACTGCTTCACCGCAGTATTGCATTTTGCTGTATGAAACCGATTATTTATTTAAGAACGGAAAGACAAGGTCAAGACAATACTTGCCCTGTGTATTTGCGTGTAATAATCCATAGAAAAAAAAAGAATATTCCTTGTCAATCCGTGTTCTGCCTGAACACTGGAACAAAAGTCTGTGTGTTGTCTCTAAAAAAGATACCGGACATCTTCGCAAAAATAAACTTATTACAAAATATAAAAATAAAGCTCAAAATATATTTGATGACTGCATACTTAATGATAAGTATATTACGGTAGATGAATTTCACATTGCTTTTACTGTAATAAAA
>JAOZMN010000023.1:8954-16969 GCA_029934265.1 Bacteroidales bacterium | reverse complement strand
TCCGACTTTGATTCCGTAGTTTAGGTTATCCAAACTAATACTGCTGAATGCAGGGGAACCGCCGTCTCCATCTTCTTGCGCATTTGCACCAAAACTGACGAATGCGAGAATAAACAGGAATAAAAAAACATTTTTTCTCATAGGCAATCTAATTTAGGTTAATAAAAAAATTTATAAATTATACTTATTTTAAATTAAAACGTTAAAACTGTTTTTAAAAGTTTTCAATAATTATTCAGCTGTTTTGCTACTTTGCGTTTTCGATACAAAAGTATGTATAAAAAAACTTTGAAAAAAATATAATTTGAAAAAAAATCATTTTTTTTACTTATATTTTTAAATTAATTAATGCAAAATCAACGGTAACAAGACTTTTGAATTATCATAAAACACAAAACAACATAAATGCGTAAAAACTTTTGTAAGAATACTTATCTAATAAATATTAGTTCAGTCTAAGAAGTATATTTTCTCGCAATCAGACCCTTAGGGTTTTAAGTAAAAAACTATAAAATAGACATTTATATTTATTAAATTTTGTTAAATCAAACCCTAAGGGTCTTTTTTAAACCATTCTTTTGCATAGATACAACTTCTTAAAAATGGTTGCACTTTTTTTATGTCTTTTTCAATGTAAACTTTTTCGTTTCAGCAGATACGGAATAAGTACTTCTTTAAAATCTGAATTTATATCTGCCGGCACGAAATCTATATCGTAAGATGCACATTTTAATTTCAGTGAGTTGTAAAATGCTTCTGATTTTGATGTAAAATAATCTCTTACTTCATTGGGATTTAATTTTATTTGCTCGCCTGTTTCCATATCTACAAATTTATAAGGGCGATTTTTAAAATTAAAATTTTGCTCATGCTCTTTGTCGGTAACGTGAAATAAAATTACTTCATGCTTGTTGTACCGCATTTGTTGAAGCGACGAAAATAATTCTTCTTGATTTTCTCCCGCCGGCATATCACTGAAAATAATTACCAACGAACGCTTGTGTATATTATCGGAAATATGTTTGAGTGCTTTTCCTACATTGGTAGTTTTATTCAGCTCGGGTTTGTCGGTTGAAATTAAATTTTCGAGATTAGAATACAAATATTTTGTATGTATAAACGACATTTTTACAGGTGTGTGCAGTTCGATTTTATCGGAAAAAAGTGATAAGCCGACTGCATCACGTTGTTTTCGAAATAGATATATCAATGCTCCTGCCGAATAAATCGAAAATGCCAATTTGGATAAAATATTTGTATTTTTATACGGATAAAGCATGGAAGAAGACGTGTCTATAATTATACGACTTCTTAAATTTGTTTCTTCTTCGTATTGTTTTACGTATAACTTATCGGTTCGGGCGTACAAATTCCAGTCTATATTTCTTGTGGATTCTCCGGGATTATAAGCTCTGTGTTCTGCAAATTCTACCGAAAAACCATGAAACGGACTTTTGTGAAGTCCTGTTATAAAGCCCTCAACTACGGATTTTGAAAGAAGTTCAAGATTCCCGAACTTTTTCAATTCTCTTATGTCATTTATGTTTTTCATGTAGCTGAAATTAATATCAAAAGTTTCGCTTTAAGCGAAACTTTTGATAAATCCGGTTAAAGTATTGCATCAAGTTTTTCTATGTATTTTTTTTTGGAAACCGCACCGACTTGCTTATCGACTACTTCACCGTTTTTGAAAAACAGTACTGTCGGGATATTCCTGATTCCGTATTTTACTGAAGTTTCGGGATTCGAATCGACATCAAGTTTTCCCACTATTGCTTTACCTTGATATTCGGTTGCAAGTTCTTCAATAATCGGACCTACCATTCTGCACGGTCCGCACCATTCTGCCCATAAGTCAATAACTACGGGAAGTTCGGATTTTAATACTTTTTCTTCAAAGTTTGCGTCTGTAAATTCTAATGCCATTTTTTAAAGTTTTTTAATTTGGTCTTTTGTCAGACCTGTGAATTTAATAATTTTATCTGTTGGTTCGTTTTCTTTTTTCATTTGTGTGGCAATTTCAATTTTTCCTTCAATTTTTCCTTCAATTTTTCCTTCAATTTTTCCTTTAATTTCTCCTTCAATTTTTGCGGTTTCCATAATATCATCTTCTCTTACAAGTCCTGTTACATAACGTTCGTAAGATTTTCTTTCTTTTTGGGTCATGTTTATTTCTGCAAGTTTTTCTTTTGCTTTATCTATATTTTTGGATTTAGAACCGCTTGCAATTTCATTGTTTTTAATCATATATATCCACTCATCTACGGCTTTTTTCATGATATTTTTATAACGCCCGACCGTTATAAGATAATATTCGGGAAATATATTTTTTTCGATAAATTTATATTTCGGTTCGAGAGTTTCAGAAATATTTATTCGTTTTTTAACGATTAATTTTTTTCCTGTGTTTATTCCTTTAAAGTCAGTTGTTCCGTAGTATATATAATCGTCGCCGATACCAAGATTAAAATATAATATACTTATAGATATTACTTTACTTATATTTTTGAATTTTTCGCCAAGTTTAATATTTTCCGTTACTATTTTTGAACTTGAAAACAGCAATCTTTCAAGATAATCTGTCTCTCTTGTATTTTGAATTTCTATGAAAATTTTTCTTTTCTTGCTGTCTTCTACCAACAAATCTACTTTGTTAAATTTGTCATTTTGATACTCTGAATTAGTCTCACTTTCGAGTATATTTAGTATTTTAATATTATCATCTTCCAATAAAGCACACAAAAAACCTTCCAAAATATCAAAATTTGATTTTTTGCGAAGTATGGACTTCATAGCCCAATCAAAACGTATTAATTCTTTACTCATAGCTTTATTATTTGATACAAAGATATTAAAAAAAAGTTAAAAGTTAAAAGTTAAAAGTTAAAAGTTGAAGCTCGGATATTTTATTTTTGAATTTTTGTTGTTTAAACATAAAATAATAACCACTGTTATTTATAAATTTCATTATAAATAACAGTGGTTAAAGCAAGGTATAAATTATTTATGCAATTTGATAATTTATATTTGGAGTTTTATCGAGATAATCAATTAATCCGTTTGTCAGGCTTTATGTTTTCTTGAAAACATTTGTATCCATATTTTTGTTTCGGGGTCGTAAAGTAAAAATTTAAGGTCGGAAGAACCTTTGTGTTGTGCTACGGTGTTTGTGAAATCGGTAATAAATGTATCTGAAATTTCAGTTATCGGAATCTTCACCGTTACACCTTTTATCATTTTTTCTTTGACATCGGAAAGCATTTCTATGATTGTAGGCTTAAATTCGAGTTCGTTGTCCGGATTATTAAAACGATGTCCGACTTTCCCTTTCATTAAAATAGCATAGCCTTCGGTCATGTAGTTTTTACAAGTCATGTAATCTTTCCCGAAAAGCATTATTTTTAAGGAATCGGAATAGTCCTCTATTGTTAGAGTTCCGTAAGGTTTGCCGTTTTTAGTGGTTGCGTGTTGAACATGAGTTACTATTCCTGCTACTTTTATATCTTTTCCGACAAATTTTTTCAGGTCGTCCATGTCGGAAATCGGACTGCAATAATTTTCAATTTCCAATTTAAAATCGTCCAAAGGGTGTTCGGACAAAAATATTCCTATAAGTTCTTTTTCTTGATTGAGTCTGTGGAGTTTATCCCACTCCGGTACTTGCGGAATCGGTGGTTTTACGATACTTATTTCTGCATTTTCGCCGAAAAGATTATTTTTACCGGTAGAATCGTTTTGAAGCATATTTCCGTAACGAATCGAGTCTTCTATAAAAGTAGTGGTAGAGCCGTTTACGGAAGCAAAAAACTGGCTTCTGTGCATATTGCTTATTCTGTCAAAAGCTCCGCTGAGAGCGAGTGATTCGATAGTTTTTTTACTCGCAGAACTTAAATTTACTCTTTCTACAAAATCATAAAAATCATTATACTCGCCGGCTTCTTCTTCCCTTGCTTTAATAATATCTTCAACGGCTTTTTCGCCGACTCCTTTTACAGCATTGAGTCCGAAACGCAATTCGCCTTTTTTATTTACAGTAAATCGGGAAAAACTTTCATTTACGTCAGGTCCGAGTACATCTAACCTCATTCTTCTGCACTCGTCCATAAACAGACCGATTTTTTTGATGTCCGAAAGGTTACGACTGAGTACTGCCGCCATAAATTCTGCCGGATAATGTGCTTTCAGATATGCAGTTTGATAAGATATGTAAGCATAGCAAGTAGAGTGTGATTTATTGAAAGCGTATTGTGCAAATGCCTCCCAGTCTTTCCAAATTTTTTCGATTGCTTTTTCAGGATGTCCGTTTGCCTTTGCTCCTTCAACGAACTTGATTTTCAGTTCGTCCATCATTGCTTTTATTTTCTTTCCCATTGCTTTACGCAAAGAGTCGGCTTGTCCTTTGGTGAAATTTGCCAACTTTTGCGAAAGTCTCATTACTTGCTCCTGATAAACAGTAATTCCGTAAGTATTTTCCAAAAGTTCTTCCATTTCGGGAAGGTCGTATTTTATTTTCTCGCTGCCGTGTTTTCTGGCAATAAAACTCGGGATATAATCCATCGGTCCCGGACGGTAGAGAGCATTCATTGCAATAAGGTCTTCAAAACGAGTAGGTTTAAGTTGTTTTAAATATCTTTTCATTCCGTCAGACTCAAATTGAAAAAGTCCTGTCGTTTCTCCGTTCGCATAAAGTTCGTAAGTTTCTTTGTCGTCTAAAGGGATATTATCAATGTCAATATTTATTCCTTTGGAAATTTTCACGTTTTCAACGGCTTCTTTAATTATGGAAAGAGTTTTCAAACCTAAGAAGTCCATTTTTAACATTCCTACGTCTTCTACGTGTTTTCCATCGTATTGTGTTACATACAGGTCTGACTCTTTTGAAGTGCTTAAAGGAATGTAGTTTTCCAAATCATCTTTACCTATAATTATTCCGCAAGCGTGAACACCGGTTTGTCTTACAGTGCCTTCGAGAGTTTCCGCCAATTCGAGAGTTTTAACAATAAGCGGGTCGGCAGAGCTTTTTTCTGCTTGGAATTCAGGGACTTGGTCGAATGCTTTTTTCAAAGTCGTTCCCGGTTTTTCGGGTATCATTTTTGAAAGTCTGTCGGATTCACTCAAAGGTAAATTAAGCACTCTTGCAACATCTTTTACTGATGATTTTGCTGCCATTGAGCCGAAAGTTACAATGTTTGCAACTCTTTTTTGTCCGTATTTTTCTACTACCCAATTTAATACAAGCTCTCTTCCGTCATCATCAAAATCAATATCAATATCGGGCATTGATACTCTTTCCGGATTAAGAAATCTCTCAAAAAGTAAATCGTATTTTATCGGGTCAATTTCTGTAATTTTAAGAGCATAAGCAACCGCCGAACCTGCCGCTGAACCACGACCGGGCCCCACTGATACTCCCATTTCTCTTGCCGCTTTTATAAAATCCCAAACGATAAGAAAATAACCCGGGAAGCCCATTCCTATGATTGTATCAAGCTCAAAATCAAGTCGTTCTTTATGCGATTCAGGAATCTCGCCCCAACGCATTTTTGCACCTTCATAAGTAATGTGTCTCAGGTAATCCGATTCGTTGTCGAAATCTTCAGGAAGAGGAAAATCGGGCATTATCGGCTTGTGGTCAAGCTCATATTCTTCAATTTTCGCTTCAATTTCGGCTGTATTGCTGATTGCTTCCGGCAAATCGGCAAATATTTTTGACATTTCTTCCGGCGACTTTAAAAACTCTTGTCTTGAATATCGCATTCTTCCGGGGTCGTCCAAATCTTTTCTTGTGCTTAGGCAAATCAACAAATCGTGTGCTTCGGCATCTTCTTCTTTAATAAAATGAACATCGTTTGTTGCTATATATTTAACATTTAATTTATTTGCAATTTCGATAATCGCTTTATTAACTTCTTGTTGCTTATCGTAAACATTTGCATCGTAGGCTTTATTGCCTGTAAAATGTCTTTGCATTTCAAGATAGTAATCCGCTCCGAAAACGTCCTTATATTCTTTTACTACTGCTTCTGCTTTTTCGATTTGTCCGTTCATTATTGCTTGCGGAATTTCTCCGCCGATACAGGCACTCGATACTATTAATCCTTCGGAATATTTAAAAAGTAATTCTTTTTCGATACGGGGTTTATAGTAAAAACCCTCTGTCCAGCCGTATGAAACAAGTTTCATCAAATTATGATAACCTGTTTTGTTTTTTGCCAAAAGGATTAAATGATAACCGCTTCGGTCGATTTTTTCTTCTCTTTGTTGCATACTTCTTCTTGCAACATATACTTCGCAACCGAGTATAGGCTTTATTACGGCTTTTTTTGCAGTTTTATGAAATGCCTTTACTCCGAACATATTTCCATGGTCGGTAATGGCTATAGATTTCATACCAAGCTCTTTAACCCTGTCTATTAATTTCGGAATATTAGAGGCTCCATCAAGAATGGAATATTGAGTATGAAGGTGCAAATGAGTAAAATCGGACATATTTTCAGGGGTATTTTTTATTAAAATTTGGATAAAACCGGATTGTAAAGATATTAATTTATCTGTAAAGTTTATTGATTGTTAATAAATTTTTGATAAAACTTGTAATTGCCTATTGTCAAGTTTGTTTTACGATTATTAAAGTCGAATTTGAAAGAAAATAATATAATACTTATGAATCTAGCTGTAAAATAAGGTACTTTTTTTTAATTTAAACATAAATTAACGATAAAAAAACGGAAAATTTTTTATTGATTTTTTTTTTAATAAATTTGTATCGAAAAATAACGAATTATAAAAAAAATGGCAATACTAAGTTTTTTCAGACCGATACGAAATAAACGTTTCGATTATACACCTTTATATTACGATGAACGTAAAGAACGAATGAAAGAACGTTTGGCGGAAGCCGAAAGAAACAATAATCCCGATGCCGGCGATTATATTCCGAATATCAGTGGAAAAATGCGAAGTAAATACAAAAAAGATGATATTGTTCATAAAAATAAGGCTTCCAATATTAGAATAATGATAATAATAGCTTTACTTGTCGCAGGAGTTTATTATTTCTTTGTAAAGTAAATTTTCACATTATTTTATTAAATAATAAGATGAAACACATACAAAAAACGGTAAATAAAGATGATTATATTGTAATTCCAAATCCGATTTACGATGTAGTTTTCAAGTATTTAATGGAAGATTTGGAGAGTGCAAAGATAATTTTATCGACTTTAATAAACGAAAAAATAAAAACACTTACTTTCGAGCCTGTTTCTCATACCGAAAAAGTTAAAGACCCAAAATCCGAAAAGGACATTAAATTATTTCATCTTGATTTTACGGCAATTACGGAGAAACAAGACGGAACGGAAGAATTGATAATGATTGAATTGCAAAAAGCAAATAGGGCTAGCGATATTTTTAGATTCAAAAGATATATAAGTAAAAATTTTCAAAGAAAAATAGATAAGGAAATTATAAACCCGACAACACAAGCGGTTGAGAAAATAAGCAAACCGATAAGATTAGTACCTATTTTTATTTTAAATTTCAGAATAGAAAATGAAATTAATGATTTATTGATAAAAACAAACAGAATAAAAACAGGTGTTTTCAAAAATAAAAAGCTTGAAAAAACAAATGATTTTATTGATAATTTAAGTTTCGATATTTATGTTGTTCAGTTACCGAATCTATCTAAAGTAAAAGAGGCTGATTATCAAGGTAATGAGTATAAAAGTAAACTTTATGCTTTATTGAAATTATTTGACCAAGAAAGACAAAATCCGCAAAATAAACACCGTTTGTTATTGATAAAAACGATATTCCCCGGATTTCTTGAAAGAATAATAAAACGTTTGAAATCTGCTGATGCGGAAAATCCGGAACTGGAAGAAGAAATGAATGCCGAAGATGAATATTTGGCAGAACTTATAAAAAGAGATAACACAATAAGTTTCATAACACAAAAACTTGAAGAAACAACAGGAAAACTTGAAGAAACAACAGGAAAACTCGAAGAA
>JAOZMN010000023.1:0-8854 GCA_029934265.1 Bacteroidales bacterium | reverse complement strand
AAAACTTGAAGAAACAACAGGAAAACTTGAAGAAACAACAGGAAAACTCGAAGAAACAACAGGAAAACTCGAAGAAACAACAGGAAAACTCGAAGAAGAAAAAAGAATAAGACGAACTCTGGAAGAAGAATTGAAAAAATTAAAGTAATAAATTGACAGTTTATCAACAAAAACAACATAACATTTTTAATATCAATAAATTGAGTATTATAAACGAAATAAAACGTTCTTTCAAAAAAGGGGAAATATATACAAAGTTAATATATATAAATATAGGAGCATTTGTGGCAGTATTTTTCTTATCGCTGTTTTTTCCGATAGACGAATGGCTTTCTGTTCCGGGAAATTTTAAGAAATTAATTTATCGTCCTTGGTCTCCGATAAGCTATATGTTTGTGCATGGCGGATTTATACACCTGCTTTCAAACGTACTTTGGCTGTACTGGTTCGGTAAACTTTTTATTAATTATCTGAACCGGAAACAATTTTTGGCGGTTTATTTGCTCGGTGGAATTGTCGGAGCATTTTTGCATTTGCTTGTAAATGAACTTACAGGCGGACAAGCCGGATTAATTGGTGCTTCCGGAGCAGTAATGGCGATTGTTTTTGCAGTTTCGGCTTATAAACCTGACCATAAAATGTATCTTGTTTTTATAGGTGCGGTAAAATTAAAATATATTGCTCTTGTTGCTTTTGTCATTGATTTAATGGGAGTTGCAAGTGATTTGAAGGGGTTGTCGGACGGAGTGGCTCATTTTGCACACTTAGGCGGTGCGGGCTTCGGATTGTGGTTCGGATACGAAATAAGGAAAGGTAAAGATATTACCAAATCATTTAATTTATTTTTAGATACTCTTGTAACAATGTTAAAACCAAAACATAAGGGACATAAAAATAATATGAAAGTTACAAAAAATAATAAGTTTACACGAAAAAATGAAGTTCCTCGTTCGGATATGGAATACAATGCTTCAAAAGCAGACGACCAAGAAGAGTTGAATCGTATTTTAGACCAAATTTCAAAATCAGGATACGACAGCCTTTCCAAAAAAGATAAAAATTATTTGTTTAACAGAAAAAAATAGTGTCCAATAAAAATATCAATTATTTGTGTTTTTTTTCCTCGCAAGATTATCGTCTTCTCTTATTTCTCCTTTTGTTTGGATAATAACTTTGTTGCTTTTTTCTTTCATTTTTAAAAAAAGGAAAAAATTAAAAGCTATACTAATAAATGTGTCGGTCGTACTGTTGTTATTTTTTTCAAACACTTATATTTTTTCTAAAATAAGTTCTGTATTTAAAGAAAAACTTGTTTATTATAAAGATTTAAAACATTATAAACTCGGGATAGTTCTTTGTGGCATGGCTTCTTACGATAATGACTATAAACGTGTAAATTTTCATGCGGCAACCGACCGTTTGATGCAAGCAATAGATTTATACAATAGAAAATATATTGATAAAATATTTTTAAGCGGAGGTTCCGGAAGTCTTGAAAATCAGGACGATAAAGAAGCTGACATTATCGAAAAATATTTATTGACACTTGGTATTCCTCAAAAGGATATTCTGAAAGAAAATAAATCAAAAAATACTCATGAAAATGCACTTTACACGGTAAGTTTCATAAGAAAAAATCAAATTTCCGGAAATTTTCTGCTGATAAGCTCGTCTTCACATATAAAACGTGCAAAATTATGTTTCGATAAACTTGGAATTAATGTAGATATTTATCCGACAAATTATGAAGATACTTATCCCTCTTCGTATCGTAAATTATTGACTCCAAGTGTAAAAGTCCTTTTTAAGTGGGACGAATTTATGCACGAAATTTTGGGTTTACTTTCTTATAAAATTGCAGGATATATATAAAGGTGTCATTCAATCCAAAAAGTTTTTTTTGCATCTCTTTTTATTGCTTTTTGATATTTATATTTCGGATAACCAATTATTAATGAAATGATTGCTTCGTTTTCTTCCGGTATTTTAAATATTTTTCTAACTTTTTCGACTTTATTTATTGCTGCCGGCATTATTCCGTTCATCGTACCGCCGAGACCGGCTGAATGTAAGGCAAGCATTGCGTATGTCGCATAAATTAAAGCATTATTGGTATGTTCTTCGGCATTTTTCTTGGCATGAAAAATTATTAAAGCCGGTGCATCTCTTGTAATTCTGTCGCCGTATTTTAATTTATAGTTTTCCAATTTTGACATCGGATAAAGATGATTTTTTAGAGTATTGAAAGTTTCAATACCTTTTTTATGTTTTATAATTCGACTAACTATCGGGTTATCTACCCACTTTATTACATCATCGAGAAATTTTTCGACCAAAGGTAAAGAATTTTCGATAATTTTTCGATTATTGACAATCGTTATTTCCACTTTATTCGGTTCGGCTCCGTAAGGTGCGTAATCCAAAGAACTTAAAATCTGCTTGATAACTTGTTTTTCAACCGGTTTGTCTTTAAAATTTCGTACAGACCTGCGAGATGAAATGAAATTTATAAATTTTTCATAATCAACTTCATTGTCCGGTAATTTTAAAAAGTTTTTTTCGTAAGAATATCCTTCTATTTTAATGGAATTGGTATGACAAACAGCCATACATTGTCCGCATTTCAGACAAATACTTTCTCTTTCCGGAATAAAATTAACTAAACTATTGCTATCGACACCAATTATATTTACCGGACAAATTTCAATGCAAAGTTTGCATTTTTTACACGTTTCTTGATTAATAAAGTTTGCCATATCAATTTATTTTAAAGTGAGTATTTTAATGAAAAAACAAATAAGCAATAAGAATTGCGGCAATTATTCCGGTAAAATCGGCAATAAGTCCTGCTGTTACTGCGTATCTTGTATTTTTGATACCTACTGCTCCGAAATATACGGCAATTACATAAAAAGTAGTATCGGTAGCACCTTGAACCGTAGAAGCTACACGGGAAGCAAAACTATCGGCACCTTCGGTTTTCATCAAATCCATAAGCATTCCTCTTGCACCGCTTCCGCTTAAAGGTTTCATTAAAGCGGTTGGCAATGCTTGTACAAAATCGGTATTTATACCTACAGAATCAAATACAAAAATTATTCCGTTTATCAGATAATCCATAGCACCGGCAGCTCTGAAAACTGCTATGGATACAAGTATAGCAACCAAGTAAGGTATAATTTTAACGGCAATTTTGAAGCCGTCTTTTGCTCCTTCGATAAATGCTTCGTAAACATTGACTTTTCGGATAAAAGCAAGCGTTATAAACAAAACAATTATGCTCATCAGAATTATATTGCTTGCAAGTCTCGAAATTTGTTGTACTTCTTCTTTCGGAAGTCCTGAAAGCCAGTAAATCAGACCGACAATAAATAAAGTCAGTCCGCCCAAGTAGGATAGTATGGTTTTATTGAAAAGATTTATTTTTTGAAATATCGAAACGGCTATTAAGCCTGCCATTGTTGAGAAATAAGTAGCAAGCATTATCGGAATAAAAATATCGGAAGGGTCGGCGGCACCGAGTTCGGCACGATAAACCATGATGCTTATCGGAATAATTGTAAGCCCGGACGTGTTAAGTACCAGAAACATTATTTGAGCATTGGAAGCCGTATTTTTTTTCGGATTTACGTCCTGCATTTGCTCCATAGCTTTTAGTCCCATTGGAGTTGCGGCATTGTCCAAGCCCAGCATATTTGCGGCAATATTCATTACGATAGAGCCGAAAGCAGGGTGTTTGTCGGGTAATTCCGGAAAAAGTTTAGAAAAAAGAGGAGCTATCAATCGTGAAAAAATCTTAATAATTCCTCCTTTTTCGCCGATTTTCAAAATTCCGAGCCACAAGGACAATGCTCCTGTAAGTCCTATGGATATATCGAATGCTAATTTTGACGTTTCAAAAGTAGATGCAACCATATTCGGAAATACATCAATATCTCCAAAGAAAATCAGTTTTACCAAAGCAGTAATAAATGCCGAAATAAAAAAGAATATCCAAATATAGTTTAGTGCCATTGGTTAAATTTTACAAATGTATCACTTCATCGTGAATTTGTGCGGCAGCTTCCATAATTGCCTCCGACATAGTTGGGTGCGGGTGGATTGTTTTTATAATATCTAAAACAGGAACATCTTTCTTCCTTGCCAAAACTATTTCGGTAATCATTTCGGTAACATTAAGCCCGACCATGTGAGCACCGAGTATCTTATCCGTTTTTTTGTCTGAAATTAATTTTATAAAACCGTCTCTGTTGCCTGATGCTGTTGCTTTTCCCGATGCTGTAAAAGGAAATTTTCCGACTTTATATTCAATACCTGTATCTGCGACCATTTTCTCTGTCATTCCTACCGATGCTACTTCCGGTGTTGTATAGGTGCAAGCCGGAATATTTCCGTAATCTATGATTTGCGGATTTAATCCTGCAATATTTTCGATACAGCATATTCCTTCTGCTGAAGCAACGTGTGCAAGTGCGTGTCCGTGAACTATATCGCCGATAGCATAAATTCCTTTTACATTTGTTTTGTAAAATTCATCGACTTTTATCTTGTTGTTTTCTAATTCGATACCGATTTCTTTAATACCGATATTTTCAATATTCGGACTGATACCGACCGCAGAAAGTACGATATCTGCTTGATGTGTTTCTGTTCCTTTTTTTGTTTTTATGATAATTTCACATTTTTCGCCGGAAGTATCAACGCTTTGAACAGAAGACGAAACCATTACTTTTATTTTTGCTTTTTTGAGCGAACGACCAAGTTGTTTGGAAACGTCAATATCTTCCAAAGGCACTATATTCGGCATATATTCCACCAAAGTTACTTTTGTTCCTATAGCATTATAGAAATGTGCAAATTCCGTCCCTATAGCTCCGGAACCTACAACAAGCATACTTTCCGGTTGCTTCTGCATTGTCAAGGCTTCTTTATATCCGATAATTTTTTTGCCGTCTATTTTCAAATTCGGCAATTCTCTTGCTTTTGCTCCGGTGGCGAGTATTATGTGTTTTGCTGTATATGATTTTTTTCCGTTTTCGGAAGATTTTACTTCAACGGTATTTTCGGATATAAGTTTTCCGTATCCTTGAATGACTTCAATTTTATTTTTTTTGAAAAGATATTGAACACCTTTACTCATTTGTTCGGCAATTCCTTTGCTTCGCTCTATTATTTTACTGAAATCGGCGACCGGATTTTCAATTTTTATACCGTAATTTTCGGAATGTTTGGCATAATTAAAAACTTCGGCACTTTTGAGTAAAGATTTTGTAGGAATACAACCTCTGTTCAAACATACTCCTCCGACTTCCGATTTTTCTACAACAGCAGTTTTAAAACCAAGTTGCGAAGCTCGTATTGCTGCAACATATCCGCCCGGCCCGCTTCCTATTATTATAATATCGTAATTCATGTTTTAAATTTTAAAATTTGGTAAAATTCTTATAAGTACTAATAAGTGATTGACTATTTTTGATTGTAGAGTTCGGTATAAAAAGACCCTTAGGGTTTGATTTAACAAAATTTAACAAATCTAAATGTTTAATTTACAGTTTATTACTTAAAACCCTAAGGGTCTGATTTCGAGAAAATCTACTTTTTAGACTGAACTCTTATAAGGTCTCCGCCCGTCTTAATGAGGCAAAGCCACGCCCACAAAAACATAACAATCAATCCGTTACGCAAGAACTGATGCGGAAAAACTTTTGTATTAATACTTATAAGTTTTTTCGTATTGATATTTGTGTAACACACAGTATTATCAAAACATTATAAATGTAATTTTACCCATTAAAAATCTCGAAGACTTTATTTTTTAACCAATTCTATTTCAAATAATTTAGGCCAACGCTTACCGGTTACTAAAATTCTGTTTTTTCCCTTATCGTAAGCTATTCCGTTAAGTACATCGGTATTTTGTGTATAATCATTCATCGGTAAAATTCCGTCAAGGTCGATATACGAATTTACTTTACCTGTTTTCGGGTCGATACGGGCAATTTTGGAATATTGATAAATATTTGCAAAAATTTCTCCGTTTATATATTCAAGTTCGTTCAAATTTTTCACAGGACCTTCATTGTCATAGACTTCAAATTCATCAATAATTGTAAATGAATTTGGGTCGAGAACATACATTTTCGGAGTTCCGTTACTCATTATCAGATTTTTGCCGTCATACACTATACCCCAACCTTCGCCCGGAATGGAAAACTCGGTAATCAATTTAAAATCTTCAAAATTATATACAAAACCTCGTCCTGCACGCCAGCTTATTTGTACTATTTTGTTATCAAAATAAGTAATTCCTTCGCCGAAAATATCTTTCGACATTGAAAAACTTTGTATTACATCTCCGGTTTCCAAATCGACCTTTCTAACGCTTGACTCTCCGGTCAAACCTGTTGCTTCGTACAGAAAACCGTCTTGATAAAACAAACCTTGTGTATATGCCCGGTGGTCATGTTTGTAAACTTTTTTTACTTTATAACCGTATTTTTCCGGTTCTGTATCCGAGTAAAAAATTATATTTTTACTTTTTTTAATTTTCTTTCCGTTTTTATTTAGTGAACAAGAAATTACATTAGTGCCTGTTTTTGCATTTTCGGTATTCCATTCACAGCTAAGATTATTTTTATAAAGTTTTGTCAATATTTTATCTCTAAAAAATAAATTTATAGTGTCATTATCGGTAATTTCTTTATATTTTACAGATATTGTAATTACATCATTCAATTTGTATTTATCGTTTTCGGGGTTTGAAAATTCGATTTCTAAAGAATTATTATTTTGCTCTGTATTATGATGTTCCGAAATTTTATTACTGTTTGATGTATTGTTTTTATTTTCTTCTTTACAAGAAAAATAAAATAACACTGTCAAAATAGTTATGTAAATTTTAAAGTTTGTATTTTTCAAAGTTTTATTTTTCATTAATTTTGTTTAATATTTTAATGCTTTAAAAAATGTAAAATCTTCATTAATAGAATTTTATATGTATATTGTTTAATATTCTACCTCGATAAAATATCTGACAAATTCGAATAAAAAGACCTTACATTAAATCCCTCGGTTTATAAAATTCTTCTAATTTGCAAGTTTTAAAAGTTAAATTGTTCCAAGAATTATTATCGTATTTAAGAATTGCGACCGATGCGGTGGGCATGATTACGAATTTGCCTGTCAAACGACTTACAATATTTTCCCAAGTCGGATTATGACCTACTATCATGCAGGAATTTATATTTTCGGGAAGTTTTCGCAAGGCTGAAATAACTTCTTCCATATAACCGTAATAAAAATCACGGTTTAAAATAACTTCTTTTTCGTATCCGCAACTTTCGGCAAATAATTCGGCGGTTGTAATTGCTCTGTTTGCCGAAGAAGATATTAAAATTTCGGGGACAAAACCGGCTTCTTTTATAAATTTACCCATAAAAGGTGCGGTTTTTAATCCTCTTTCATTCAAAGGACGTTCAAAATCGGACGATACACCGGCACTGTGGTCGGATTTTGCATGACGCATTACTATTAGTGTTTTCATAAATATAAAAAAATGATTATTTTCTTGACAAAACTACTAAAAAAATATATCTTTTTTTATTTTTTTAGCTACTTTTGACAAATTAAGAAAACTACAAATAATTAATATACTGAAATTGAAAAAAATATTACTGAAATTAAGGCATCTTATACTTTCGATTTTATTGTTCGGAACGGCATTTTATATTCAAGAAATTGCTTTAAACAACGAAAATTATGTAATAGATAATGCAAGTATCGAAAAAACTCTTCATAATTTGGAAACCGAACTTGAAAACGGAGTCCAAAAAATTGCAGAGATTGTTCGGACGGAAAAATACATCGAAAACAACGGACATACATGGCTTATAGATGAAGATTTTACAAATTTCCGTGAAAAAGAAATTACCATACTTGTATATAAAAATGACAGCTTAAAATTTTGGTCGGATAACAGCATTCCCGGAATGAAACTCGCAAGTTCGAGAAAATTCGATACCCGAAAAATATCCCAAATCGGGACAGCTTTATATGAAGTAAAAACCAAAACTGTCGGAGATGTAAAAATAATAGGTCTGCTGCGATTGAAAAATAAATTTTCTTACGAAAATAAATATCTTAAAAATAACTTTCATAATGATTTTAAATTACCTTCGTCTGTAAGAATTTCGGCACTTCCGGGTGCACAGGGAAGCAATATTAAAGATAAAGACGGAAAACATATTTTTTCGCTTTTCAGAATCAATAAACTTGATACCAAAAAAGAAAAACCCGGTCTGATTGCCGTTTTGTATTTCTTGGGTTTTGCGTTTTTCCTTGTTTTTCTGAATCAAATTTTTTCCGAAATCGTTACAGATAAAAAATACAGTCCTTTGTGGTTGTCATTGATTATTTTGCTTTTAATTATTGCACGTTTTTTTTCGATAAAATATCGTTTTCCCGATTTTATTTATTCTCTTGATTTTTTCGATACAAAGGCATATCAAGGAACTTTCCCTTCGTCTAATGTTGGCGATTTGTTAATTAATTCTGTTTTACTTGCTTTTTTGTGTGCAAATATTTTTAAAATATACAATCTTGAAAAATTAATTCTCAATATAAGCAAAAATAACAAAATTTTAAAATTCACTGTCGTTGTTCCATTTTCGCTGGCGGTAATTACTTATGCGTATTATATTTTCGATATTATAAGCGATTTGATAAACAAGTCTGATATTCCGCTTGCGATATATAATATTCTCGAACTTAATTTTTTCAGTTTGATTGCTTATTCGTCAGCGGTTTTGCTTATAAGTTCATTTATATTCCTCACTGATAGGATTATACGACTTCT
>JAOZMN010000022.1:11605-16978 GCA_029934265.1 Bacteroidales bacterium | reverse complement strand
TTAATTTACACAAACTTGAAAGTGTCCTTAGTTCATTGCAAAGTCAACCATTACCTATTAAAACCGATACGTTTTCCCCGTTTTTTGAAGGCAATAAACAGAATTATCGACCAAAGTGAAACAAGTTCGACAAAAAATACTAATCCGACCGATTACATAACAGTAAAGGACGATTACAAACAAATAAAATTAAAACATAATGATATTCAATATATCCAAGCTTATGGAAATTATCTGAAAATTTTCACCAAAGAAAAAATGTTTATGGTTTCCGATACTATGAAAAATTGTGAGAATACTCTTCCTTCCGATATTTTTATCCGAATACATAAATCGTATTTGATAAATAAAACCAAAATTGAAAAAATAATACTCAATAAAATTATTATTGACCTAAAAGAACTACCGATTGGCAACAGTTACAAAAGAATGATTAAGGAATTGTTGTAAGATTGTTTTCGGTATAAAAAGACCCTTAGGGTTTGATTTAACAAAATCCAATGAAACTAAATGCTTAACTTACAGATTGTTACTTAAAACCCTAAGGGTCTGATTTCGAGAAAATCTACTTTTTAGACTGAACTCAAGATTGTTTTCTAAATTGTCAAGATATACTTAGATTTACTTCAAACACTTAGGGTCTGATTGAGAGAAAATACCTTTCTTATTTCGGTCTTATTTAGAAAGAAAATAAATTACAAAATAAGATAAGCATAATGTGTTTATTATTAAGATATTACATTCATTTTTAAAATAAACCTCTTTTCATTTGCAACTTTTTACATTTCTACCTGTATAAAGAAGTATAGTGACAACTTTGCCAAAGTCTCCCAAAACTATAAACTTATGTATATCAGCAACTAAAAAAAATAGTAAAAAGACTGTAATTATAATTTGTCTATATTCTAAAAAAATTGTAAATTTGTTCAATCTAAATCTAACAAGCAAAAACAACAAAATGAAAAAAAATATTACTCTTATTCTTCTTTCGGTTTTATTCCTGTTTAACAATCTTCAAGCACAAATGACCGTAACAAACGGACAGACGGCACAAGATCTCGCTGCCGTTTTTGCCGGCGATAATATCACTCTTACAAACTGCTCAATTTCCGGCAATGCACTGCAAACAGGTGTTTTTTCCTTTACAGGAGATGGTTTGGAAGTAAATTCAGGAGTTATTTTATCTACAGGAAGCGTATTTTCAGCTGTCGGACCTAATACTTCGGATTCCAAATCAAAAAATCTTCACGGTGGCGGAAATAGTTTACTAACAGCACTTTCCGGATTTCAAACTTACGATGCCGTTGTTTTTCAATTCGATTTTGAAGTGCAAACGGACAGGATAGAATTTAATTTTACATTCCTTTCCGAAGAATATAATGAATATGTAAATTCAGGTTTTAATGATGTTTTTGCATTTTACATCAGCGGTCCCGGAATTACAGGCGAAGAAAATTTGGCAGTTGTTCCCGGAACTACCGTTCCCGTTACCATTAACACTATTAATACCGGTTCTTTTTGGCAATTCTATAATAATAATGAAGACGGAAATACAAACATCGAATATGACGGCTACACAAGTTTGATGACTGCCCAAAAAACAGGTTTAACTCCTTGTGAAACATATACTTTAAAGCTGATAATTGCCGATGCCGGAGATAGAATTTACGATTCTGCCGTTATGTTTCAAGAACATTCTTTTATTCAATCGAATGTATCTGCAAGTTCTTCAACATACAGCGAAAATAATATTGCACTCGAAGGCTGTATTCCCGCAAGTTTTACCTTTACGCTTGCCGAAGCATTGCCCGACGATTTTGTTCTTCCGATAACAATCGGAGGAACTGCCGTAAACGGTGTCGATTACAAACTTATAGATAATCAACTTACAATTCCGGCAGGACAAACTTCCGCTTCAATTACAATAGACGCAATTAACGACGGACTTCCCGAAGGTGTCGAAACCATTGAATTGTCTTTTGTTTCAGTGCCTTGTACGCCTCCGCAAACGGTTCAACTTTTTATTAATGATTATGAAGCAATAAAATATACTTCGCAAGACAACGATGTAACTTGTGCCGGCAGACAAGACGGCTCTGCAATATTGGATATTACCGGCGGTACGCAACCCTACAAACTTTTTCTTACCGATACGGAAACAGAACAAACTACAATTTATGAAGATATAAATACAACGACATATACAGTAAATAACCTTGATGCAAAAACTTACGAAGTGGAAATTTGGGACAGCTACGGTTGTACTGCCGATGATATTGTTCTCGGTGCAATTCTCGATGCCGGAGAAACATTTTTACCGGACGGCACCGGTGCAGTTTACGAAAGCCCGATAACCATAGACGGTTTCAGTGCAGGACAAACTGTTGAAAATGTAGAGCAACTTATCGGAGTTATGACTTCGCTCGAACATTCTTATGTAAACGATTTAACTATTTGGTTAGAAGCTCCCAACGGAACAAAGGTTAAACTCAAAGAATTTGGTTTTACTTCCGATAACAGTACTTGTAATTTTGGCGAACCGGTAGCGTCGGCACCTGTTGACCAGTGGAACTCATCGGATACCCACCCCGGAGTAGGCTACGAATATTCTTGGGCTGCAAATGCCGTATTCGGGAAAATGAGAGAAACAATAAATACCGGAGTGCCGACTTATACATATAATTCATGGTCGCCAAATCACGGCAATTTTACTCGTTCCGATGTTTATTTGCCGGCAGGTTCATACTTGCCAAACGAAGATTTTTCGGCTTTTATCGGTACTCCCTTAAACGGAACTTGGAAAATTATCGTTAAAGATAATTATGCACTCGACAACGGATATATTTTCAGTTGGAGTCTTAGTTTGAAAGCTCCGAAAACTGACGAATTTATTACAATACACGAGCCGAATCGACCGGTAATTACCGATAATAATACAAATCCGGATTGCAGTCTCACAAACGGAACTCTTGATTTGACTTTATCGACAAATGAATTTCCTCCATACAGCTATCTTTGGAATACCGGAGCAACAACACAGGACATTACAAACGTTCAAAGCGGTGCGTATTGGATGGATTTATCGGACGCAAACAATTGTACTTATCGTTACGAATACAACATTTCAGATATTACTTCTATTGAAATTAATGAAACGGTTAATATTGAAAATTGCACCGGCGACAACAACGGAAATATCGACATTACAGTTACCGGAGGAAACTCTCCGTATCTGTTTTCTTGGGATTCCGGACAAACAACCGAAGATATTACTAATATACCGGCACAAGAATATGTTGTAACAGTAACAGATGCTTCCGGTTGCAATAAAATGAAAAATATAATTTTACCGCCTGCAAGTCCGATTGATTTAACCGGCGAAACAGTTAATGAAAATTGCGGAGACAATGAAGGAACTATCACGCTTTCCGTATCCGGAGGTGAAGGAACTTACAGCTATTTATGGACAAACGGCGAAACGACAAAAGATATTACCGAGCTTATGCAAGGCGATTATTCCGTAACCGTTACCGATGGCAACGCCTGTACCGAACAAGCAACTTTCAGCATTACGAATATTGTAGGAAACTGCGTTCCCGCTTGTGATATAGCAATTACAGACAGTCAAATTACCGATGAAATTTGTGGAAATTCCGCCGGAGCGATTGACCTTAATATTTTTACTTCATTTTCGCCTTATTCCGTATCGTGGTCGAATAGCGAGCTTACCGATGATATTAATAATTTGTCGGCAAACGATTATACAATCACAATTACCGATGCCGAAGGTTGCGAATTAATACAAACTTATACTATTCAAAATCAAACAGGTAATCTTGATATTACAGATATAAATTCTACAAATGAAACTTGCGGAAACGGGCAAGGAACTATTGATTTGACAACTTCCGGAGGTGCTTTACCCTACAATTTTTCATGGTCGAACGGAGCGACTACCGAAGATTTAACCGGCTTGCATCAAGGGACTTATACAATAACTGCAACCGATGCAAATACTTGTTCGGTAAATAAAACCATAGAAATTACCAACATATCCGGCACGCTTACTCACGCTTGGGGAAATGCAACTAATGAAATTTGCGGAAATTCCACAGGAAGCATTGATATTTTAATTCAGGGCGGAACTTTACCTTATCAATACAGTTGGTCGAACGGTGCAACAACGGAAGATTTACTTAATATAGGAGCAGGAAATTATATCTGTACCGTTACAGATAATTCGGGCTGTTCAATTTCCACTTCTGAATATATTGTTGAAAATGAACCCGGCACATTAAGTCTCGATAATATAGATGTCGATAATGAAATTTGCGGAAACAATCTCGGAAATATAGAAACTGTTATTTCCGGAGGAACGCTTCCTTATTCTTTTTCATGGTCGAACGGTGCTGTAACACAGGATATTTTTAATTTGTCGGCAGGAAATTATTCAAGTACGATAACAGATGCAAACGGTTGTTTTGTTTCGACCGGTAATTTGCAAATTATTAATGAAACCGGAACTTTAAGTTTGGACGGAATAACAAACACAGACGAAGTTTGCGGAAACAATCTCGGAGCTGTAAATGTCGAAATATCAGGAGGTACACTTCCATATAATTATCTTTGGAATACAGGTTCTACTTCTGCTTATCTGAGCGGTATCGGAGCAGGAAATTATTCCGCATCTATCACCGACCAAAACGGCTGTGAAATTACTTTCAATACAACAATAAAAAACAATCAAGGTACAATTTCGGTATCAAACACTACAATTACAAATGAAAATTGCGGAAACACGGACGGAGCAATCGACCTCGAAATATCAGGTGGGACTTTACCATTTTCATATTCTTGGGATTCAGGACAAACGACAGAGGATATAAGTGCTGTAAATGCAGGAACTTACAACTGTACAATTACCGATAATCAAGGCTGTATTGCCGAAGCCGAAAATCTTAAAATAATCAATAATTCAGGCGATTTAAATCTTGATAATTACACTCTTACAAATGAAAATTGCGGTAATGCGGACGGTTCGATAAATATATCCGTTTCCGGAACAAATACACCTTTTTCTTTCTTATGGAACAACGGAGCAACTACCAAAGACCTTACAGAGCTTGCTTCCGGTGATTATTCTTGTACCGTTACAGATAATGTCGGTTGCAGTATAAATATTGGAACTAACACAGTTAATAATTATTCGACAACTTTAATAGTTTCAAATTCAAATATCATTAATGAAACTTGCGGAAATTCGCTTGGAAGTATTGATTTGACTATTTCCGGCGGTACTCTGCCTTATAGTTTTGCTTGGAATAATTCGGAAATTACCGAAGATATTTCAAACCTTTCCGGAGGGATTTATAA
>JAOZMN010000022.1:8997-11595 GCA_029934265.1 Bacteroidales bacterium | reverse complement strand
TGTTCGATTACGGACGGAACAAATTGTACTATTTCCAAAGAATATGAAGTTTTAAATACAACAGGAACATTAAATATTGATTCTCACATAATTACAGATGAAATTTGCGGAAATGGAGCCGGAACAATCGAAATTGCTACTTCCGGCGGTTCGATTCCTTACATTTATGCTTGGAATTCCGGACAAACAACAGAAGACATCACCGGTTTAAGTGCCGGCTTGTACAAACTGACAATCACCGATAACAACGGTTGTCAAATTACTTCATCTGATTATAATATTGCAAATAATCCGGGAACTTTCGTACTGACGGCAACAAACGTTTTGGACGAAACAAACAATGCAGGAAACGGAGCCGTTGATATTTCCGTATCCGGAGAGGCAACACCTGTAATGTACCTATGGGGCAACGGAGAACTTACTCAAGATTTGGAAAACCTGCATCAAGGAATTTATAATTGCGTTGCAACGGACGGAAACGGTTGTCAATTAAATTATTCCGCAGTTGTAAATAATATAAACGGAGTAATTGTCGATAATTTCACGGTAACCGATGAAACTTGCACAAATACAAACGGTGCGATAGATATTGTTGTTTCCGGCGGTACTCTGCCTTATACCTTCAGTTGGAGTAACGGAGAAACGACTCAAAATATCAGTAACTTAGATGCCGGAGCATATTCGTGCCTGATAACCGCTTCCGATGGTACTACTTATACTTTCAATGCAGATGTTGCCGATGTAAGTGCGAATTTTTCCGTTGTAAATACAAATATCACTAATGAAAATTGCAATAATGAACAAGGAGCAATAGATATTACAGTAGCAGCCGGCGTTTATCCATATACTTATTTGTGGAACAACGGAGCAACTACCGAAGATTTATCAGGAATGAAAGCCGGTAATTATTCCGTTACGGTTACCGATGATGTTGGTTGTACAACTCAAACAACCTGCGATATTATAAATATTCCGGGTACACTGATAATTGATAATTTCAATATTACAGATGAAAGTTGCGGAAACTCGCAAGGTGCAATAGATATTTCTTATTCAGGAGCGGTTGAACCAACTGCTTTTTTGTGGACAAACGGAGAAACTTCCGAAGATATTAATTCACTTTCGCAAGGAACTTACAACATTACAATTACCGATAATCTCGGCTGTAAGGCTTCGGGAACTTATCCGATAAACAATATAACAAACGGATTAACAGTAAATTCTGTTAATACAGATGATTTTTGTAACGCTTCAAACGGAGCTGTCGATGTAACGATTTCCGGCGGAAATGCACCTTATACATTTTCATGGAACACCGGAGCAACTACCGAAGATATTTCCGGCTTACCGGAAGGCACATATACACTTTCGGTTACGGATAACACGACTTGCTCTATGCAATATTCCGTTAGTTTGGTAAATATTCCCGGAACTTTTTTGATAAGTAATTCCGCAATTACCGATGAAACTTGCTTGGACGCTTCCGGAGCTGTTGATATTACTTATACCGGAGCTGTTGAACCGGTAAGTTTCCTATGGAATACAGGAGCAACTTCTGAAGACATCAGCGGACTTTCTTCCGGCAATTATGATGTTTTAATGACCGATAATTCAGGTTGTACTTTTGTCGAAAATTATACAGTCAGCAATGTGCAAGGCTCTGTTAATACGTTTCCTTATTCGGAAGGTTTTGAATCCGGACTTCCTCATTGTTGGTCGTATGAAGGTTCAAATTGGGCATATCAAGACGGAGGACACAACGGTAATCCTTCAAATGCACATACAGGAACTAAAAATGCTTTATTTTATTCTTCATCGGGTGTTAGTAAATTAATAACTTCAAGTTTTGATTTTACAGGACAACTCGGTATGGATTTATCTTTTTGGCATGCTCAGACTTCATGGTCGGGCAACCAAGACAGGCTCAAAATTTATTATAAAACATCACAAGCAGGAGCATGGAATTTCCTTGCGGAATATACAAATAATATCCCTTCATGGACTCAAGAAACAATTACTTTGCCCAACTTGTCGGACGATTATTATATAGCTTTTGAGGCACACGCCAATTATGGCTACGGAGTTGTTATTGATGATGTTAAATTGATAGGAAATACTGTTTCGGGAACAGCACTTGCAAGCTCTTCAACAATATGCAACGGAGAATTTACAACTGTTAGTCTAAGTGATTACAACGGAAATATACAATGGCAACAATCAGCCGATGGGATTTCCGATTGGACAAATGTTACAACCGGAACCGGAGGAAGTACCGATTTATATACAAGTCCGAATCTGAGTTCAACAATATTTTACAGAGCAGAAGTTACAGATTTGCCTGATCCTCCTGTATATTCAAATGTAATTTTAATTACTGTAAATCCGCTTCCGACAAGTACGATAACATCTGCAAATAACGGAATTTGTACAGGCACAAGTACAGATATTGAAATAACATTTACCGGAACCGCTCCTTTTAATTTCGATTATACAGACGGCACAAATTCATTCAATAAAACAGCAAATTCAAGTCCGTATAATTTGAACGTAAATACAGCAGGTAATTATCAAATTACAAATCTTACAGATGCAAATTGT
>JAOZMN010000022.1:0-8897 GCA_029934265.1 Bacteroidales bacterium | reverse complement strand
GAACGTAAATACAGCAGGTAATTATCAAATTACAAATCTTACAGATGCAAATTGTACCGGAACAAGTTTTACCGGAAATACAATTATTACAGAAAATCCTTTACCGACAAGTACAATAACTTCCGGAAACGTAACAATATGTGAAGGAACAAATACAGATATTATTATAGATTTTACCGGAACTGCTCCTTATAATTTCGATTATACGGACGGTACAAATTCATTCAATAAAACTGCAAATTCAAGTCCTTATAATTTGAACGTAAATACAGCAGGTAATTATCAAATTACAAATCTTACAGATGCAAATTGTGCAGGAACAAGTTTTACGGGAAATCCAATTATTTCCGTAAATTCTTTGCCGACAAGTTCAATTACATCTGCAAATACAGGGATTTGTCCGGGAAGTAATACGGATATTTCAATTACATTTACCGGAACTGCACCTTATAATTTCAGTTATACGGACGGAACAAATTCATTCAGTAAAACGGCAAATTCAAGTCCGTATAATTTGAATGTAAATACAGCCGGTAATTATCAAATTACAAATCTTACAGATGCAAATTGTGCAGGAGCAAGTTTTACCGGGAACACAATTATTACGGAAAATACTTTGCCGACAGCTTCAATAATAAGTGAAGATGTTAAAATTTGTACCGGAACAAGTACAGATATTGCAATGAAATTTACCGGAACTGCTCCTTTTAATTTCGATTATACGGACGGAACAAATTCGTTTAGTCAAACAGCAAATTCAAATCTTTATAATTTGAATGTAAACACAGCCGGAAATTATAAAATTACAAGTCTTACAGATGCAAATTGCACAGGAACAAGTTTTACAGGAAATACTGTAACTGCTTATGCATCAAACGTCGGTGGTGAAATTATTACCGATAATTCGATACTTTGTTCGGGAAACAAAGTAAATTTAAAATTGCAGGATTATTCCGGAAATATTCGCTGGGAAGAATCCGAAACCGGTACAAATTGGATAACGGCAGGGAATGCTTTTTCTGCGACATATACAAGTCCGAAACTTACGGCATCAACTTATTTCAGAGCTGTACTTTCAAATGAATATTGTAAAGATGAATTTTCAAATACTTTGTTGATTACCATAAATAAAAATCCGGAAATCGGGAATTTATCCGCCGAAAAAAATGAAATATGCGAAAATGAAATTTTCAAATTATCATCTGAAAATCATTTAGGAACAATTCAATGGCAACAATCCGGCGATATGACTTCTTGGGTTGATATTGTCGATGCAAATTCGGACAATTATACAAATTCATTATTTCAAAGTACATATTTCCGAACGGCAGTTTCTGTTTCGGAATGCGGTGCGAAATATTCTGAAATAATATACATTAAAGTTAATTCTGCTCCCAAAGGTAAAGGAAACATTACCGGACTTGAATATGTACAAGCCGGAGACCCGAAAATTTTGTATGATATAAGCTCGATTACCGGAGCAGACAATTATTTATGGATATTAAACGATACTTGGCAAACGGTAGAATCAGAAAATAATACAATATTTATCGGTTTCCCGGAAGATGCCGCATCGGGAATATTGAAAGTTATCGGACAAAATCAATGCGGAATAAGCGATACTGCAAAATTATTTATAAATATAAAAACTACCGATATTCAAGAGTTGTCGGAAGCCGGATTTAAAATTTATCCTAATCCGTCCACAGGTATTTTTATGGTTGCAAGTCAGAAAGAAATTGATGAAATGGCTATAATTATTAAAGATATAACAGGAAAAGAAATTTACAAAACACGAGATAAAAACGTTAATAAATCTTCAATAAATCTTTCCGGTAAAGCGGCAGGAGTTTATTTTATACAAATACGATATGATAATAAAATATTAAACGGCAGGCTGATTTTGAGATAGCAAGGTCTTCGGACTTCTTTTAAACAGTTCCTTACACACTTGCTTGTAAATTCATATAAAAATCCGGTAATTATATTTGCATATAATTACCGGGTTTTTTATGTGAAAAACGGCATGTTTCAGAAGTGTAAAGTTTAAGGCATTTTGAAATTTCAAAACCGGAGTTTACCGGCTGTAAATGAGGATTTTAAAACTTTCAAAATAACGCAGAAATTTGCATTTATGAAACATGCCTGAAAAACTTTTACTTTTTGAACCTGTCGGCAACAATAAGTTCTTTTGTTCCGTGTGTCCAGCTGTAAAAACCTGCTCCTGATTTTCGTCCCAAATCTCCTGCCGCAACCATATTTACGAGTAGCGGACAAGGTGCATATTTTGCTTCACCAAGTCCGTCGTAAAGAACTTCCATTATGGAAAGACAAACATCAAGACCAATAAAATCGGCAAGTTGAAGAGGTCCCATAGGGTGTGCCATACCGAGTTTCATAATTGTGTCGATACCTTCAACATCAGCAACTCCTCTGTTAAGAGTAATAATTGCTTCGTTAATCATCGGCATCAAAATTCTGTTTGCAATAAAACCGGGTACATCATTTACTTCAACCGGTACTTTTTTTAATGATTTTGAAGTTTCCATTATCAGACTTGTAACTTCATCGGAAGTTTTATATCCTTTGATAATCTCAACAAGTTTCATTATCGGTACCGGGTTCATAAAGTGCATTCCGATAACTTTTTCGGGGCGAGAAGTAACAGCTCCTATTTTTGTTATCGAAATAGACGATGTATTTGTAGCAAGAATTGCATTTTCATTACAAAATTCATCAATTTGCTTAAAAATTTCAAGTTTTATTTTTTCGTTTTCGGTAGCCGCTTCTACTACTAAATCAGCGTTCTTCACTCCTGATTTCAAATCGGAAAAAGAAGTAATACGTCCAAGAGTTGCACTTTTATCGGCTTCACTTATTTTTTCCTTCTTAACAAGTCGGTCTAAATTTTTACCAATAGTTGCCAATGCTTTTTCGAGGGCTTTTTCACTTACATCTATTAATGCCACTTCGTATCCGCTTTGTGCGAAAACGTGTGCAATACCGTTTCCCATTGTTCCTGCTCCAATTACTGCTATGTTTTTCATATTAAAATAATTTTTAGTGATTATTAAAAATAATTTAAAGATTGACGAGTTAAGTCTGTTTCCGAAAAAATACACTTTTGTACCGAACTCTTTAGTGCTAAAAAATAGTTCTTAAACATTTTTCAAATCGTGTCCCATTTTAAATTTTTTTGTTTTTAGATAAAATTCGTTATGAGAATTTGTTTCTATTTCGATAGCTACGTTTTCTACTATTTCCAAACCGTAACCTTCAAGTCCGGCACGTTTTACGGGATTATTTGTCATTAATTTGATTTTGCAGATTTTTAGGTCTCTTAGAATTTGAGCACCTACTCCGTAATCTCTTTCATCGTCGTCGAAACCGATTTTATGATTAGCTTCAACGGTATCGTAACCCTCTTCTTGCAATTTGTAAGTTCTTATTTTATTAAAAAATCCTATACCTCTTCCTTCCTGATTCATATATAAAACAACTCCTTTACCCTCTGCTTCAATCATTTCCATAGATTTTTTCAGCTGTGCACCGCAATCGCATCTTTTCGAGCCGAAAATATCGCCTGTAACGCAGGAAGAATGCACTCTTACAAGAACTGACTCACCGTCTTTCCATTCACCTTTTATTATAGCCGAATGTTCCAAACCGTTTGAAAGTTGTTTGTAAGGAATTAAGCTGAAATTTCCGTGTTCGGTAGGCATATTTACCTTGTCCCCTCGTTTTATAAGACTTTCTTTTTCAAGACGATACGCTATCATATCCTTTATGGATATAATTTTAAGATTAAACTTTTGTGCAACAATAAAAAGTTCCGGAAGTCTTGCCATTGTTCCGTCTTCGTTCATAATTTCGACTAATGCTCCTCCCGGTTTCAAACCTGCCATTGCGGTAATGTCGATTGTCGCTTCTGTATGTCCTGTTCTTCGCAAAACTCCTCTGTTCTTAGCTTTCAGCGGAAAAATATGCCCGGGTTTTGCAAGCTCTGAAGGTTTTGTTTCATCATCGACCAATGCTTTTATGGTTTTATAACGGTCGTATGCAGAAATACCTGTCGTGCAACCTTGTCCGATTAAATCGACTGAAACGGTAAAAGGTGTTTCGTGCAATGAATTATTGGCATTTTTACCGACCATCATTTCAAGTTCGAGTTCCGCACAGCGTTCTTCGGGAATGGCGGCACAAATCAGCCCCCTGCCGTGCGTTGCCATAAAATTTACTTTTTCCGGAGTTATAAGTTCGGCGGCAGTAATAAAATCACCTTCGTTTTCACGGTCTTCATCATCGACCACAATAATTATTTCTCCTGCACGTATAGCGTCAATCGCCTCTTTTACAGTATTTAATTGCGTTTGCAAACTTTTATTGTCTGACATATAGAATTGTTGATTTACGATTTACGATTTATAATTATTAATTGCTAATTGTAATTTGTTCATTATAATTTATTCATTGTAATTTGTTTGCGTTTTGCTTTTTCCCAGTTTACGCTTTGTTTTTTATTCAGGAAACGAAAAATACCTGCAATTCCGGCAAAATTAATCATTGTAAAATAATAAGGTATAAAAAACAACTTAAATTTTAATTTCTTTTTTTCGCTTACATATCCCAAAAATGTAAAAGTATAAAACAATATCTGACAAAGAAATAAAATTGAAAATAAATTTAAGGAAAATAAATTATTTGTATAAGCAAGCCAAAAATTAATAGGAAAAAGCAGAAAAAAAGCAGACGGACTTATTGTCCACCTGAATATTTTGTGAGAAATGTAACAATAAGATAAAAATCCGTGTTTAAAGGGATTTAACAGATTTTTTAATCGGAAAATTGTTTGTAAACCGCCGGCAGAAATTCTTATTTTTCGCTTTAATTCTTCTTTTACGTTTGCAGAGCCGGTTTCACTTGCATAAGCCTTATCGGTATATTTTACTTTATAACCTTGCTCGGCAATTCGCATCGAAATTATAAAATCGTCCAAAATTGTATCCGGCTCAACCGGCGAAAAAAGTTTCGTTCTTATTGCAAACAATTCTCCTGCCGCTCCGATAACGGAATTTATTTTTGATTCACTTTTTTTGATTATCGCTTCATATTTCCAATAAAGACCTTCGCCGGTACTTGCGGCATCACTGTTTTTGTCGATAATAATTCTTTTTTCACCGGCAACACAGCCTACTTGCGGGTCGGAAAATATCGACACAATTTCTTTTACTGCATTTTTATTGAGTTCGGTATTTGCATCGGAAAAAATAACAATCGGACTTTGAACAAATTTCATACCTCTGTTCATTGCGGCAATTTTTCCGGCTCGTTTATTTTCATGATAACATTTAATTTCCGGATATTTTCTCAGGGCTTCCGGAGTACCATCGTCCGAACCGTCTGTTATCCAGATTTGGTCGATTTTATTTTTATTGTAATCTAAACGTTGAGAATTAAGAATTTTATTATCCAAAAAATCTATTTCATTGTAAGCGGCAACAAAAAGTGTAACTTCCGGCTCATATTTTTCTACACTTTTATTATTTTTTTCAAGATTTGTTTTTTTTAATCTTGCGAGAACAAAAATAATAAAAGGATAAGCCAAATAGGGATAAATTATAAGACATATAAGTATATAGAAAATTATTTCAATCATAAATTTCAATATTGTCGATTAATCTGACTTCGCCGGCAAAAACTGCTACGCAAGCTCTATATTTTTCACCTTTTTTAAGTTCGCTTATCGGCTGTAAAGTTTCCGGATTTACGACTTCAAAATATTCAACATTAAGATAATCACTTTCGTTAATTTTATTTATAACAAAACTTTTAAGCCTTTTGAGTGTTTTGCATTCAATTTTTTTAACTGCATTCATCGCCTTGTAAATTTCAGCTCCGGCTTTCCTTTGTTCGGTATTTAAACGTAAATTTCTCGAACTCATTGCCAATCCATCCGGCTCTCGCAAGATAGGACAAGCTGTAATATTTGTTTTTAAATTCGGGAAATATTTTTTTACCGCAAATTTGATTATCGAAAGTTGTTGAAAATCTTTTTCGCCGAAATAAGTATTATTCGGCAAAACAATTTCCAGCAAAATGGAAACAACCTTAACAACACCTTCAAAATGCCCGGGACGAAACACTCCTTCCATATATTTATCCAAATTGTACAAGTCGAAAACTCTGTTATCTTTTTCAGGATAAACCTCCTTCATTGAGGGCATAAAAACTGCATCACAACCGTTTTTTTTAAGTTTTTCGATGTCCGCTTCTAACATATTCGGATATTTATCGAAATCGGATTTATTATTAAACTGTTCCGGATTTACAAAAATGCTGACAACCGTACAATCATTATCATTAATAGATTTTTCGATTAATGAAATGTGTCCTTGATGCAAAGCCCCCATTGTCGGTACAAAACCGATAAGTTTTCCGGAATTTCGATAAGTTTTCAAAAAATCGAATAATTCGTTTTTTGTTTTACAAATAGTCATCAAATTAAATTATAAAATTTTACAAATTGCCGTAAATAATAAAAATCGGGACAAAGCTATAAATTTGTATATTAAAAAAAAATGTTAAAAAGCTCTAAAAGGCTTGTATTTATATAAAAATTGCTTTTTACAATTTTTTTTTATTACTTTTGCAGTCCGGACACAAAATAAATTATTAAAATGGAAAAAAAGAAAGTACTTTTCATAACCCAAGAAATAACCCCTTATTTGCCTGAAAACGAGATGTCGCACATCGGCAGATATTTACCGCAAGGAATACAAGAAAACGGTAAAGAAATAAGAGCATTTATGCCTCGTTTCGGTACTATAAACGAACGCAGAAACCAGTTGCACGAAGTTATCCGACTTTCGGGAATGAACCTTATTATTGATGATACCGACCATTCGCTTATCATAAAAGTTGCCTCGATACAATCGGCAAGAATGCAGGTCTATTTCATTGATAATGAAGATTATTTTCAGCGAAAAGCAATGGCTTTCGATAAAGAAGGGAACTTTTTTGAAGATAACGATGAAAGAACAATTTTTTATTGCAGAGGAGCTATCGAAACGGTCAAAAAACTTCGTTGGTCGCCGGATATAGTGCATTGCCACGGTTGGATGTCAGCACTTGTACCTTTATATATGAAAAAAGCCTACAATGTGGACCCGCTTTTTTCCGGTGCGAAAGTTATTTATTCTATGTATAATGATGAATTTTCCGATAAGTTCAGCGGTGCTTTTAAAAATAAGCTGAAAATCGAAAAAATTTCAGACCAAGATGTTAAAACACTCGAAACTCCTGATTTTTTGAACCTTTCAAAACTTGCGATAGATAATTCAGACGCTTTAATAATGGGAAATAATGAAATAAATCCGCAAGTAATGGCTTACGCAAAAGAAAGTAATAAAGAAATACTCGATTATCAAACACCGGAAAATTATATTTCGGCATATTCAGACTTTTACGATAAAATTTTATCATAATGAAAATAAAAAATATAATGAAATTTATATCAATATCATCACTTTTTGTGGTGATATTTTTTGTATCAATATTATTTTCTTGCAATAAAAAAGATGAAAATTTCGGATACAATATTTTACCGGACAGCGATAAAATAAAATTATTATTTTCGGATACAACAACCGTTAAAGCAAGTACTTATAAAATGGACTCTTTAATCAGCAGTTCCGTATCGGTTATGCTCCTTGGTAATTATGCAGATAAACTTTGCGGAAAAACTTCTGCATCTTTTGCTCTGCAATTTGCACCGGAAAAAGAGTTCCGGTTTTTGACAGTCGATATTCCCGACTCGGTAGTTCTAAACTTACCATTTCGAATAGATTCACTTTCAAATAACTATTACGGGGACATATCTGTATCGCAAAAAATAAATGTTTACAGACTTACCGAAAAACTAAGTTATGTGAATAATTATTATTCACATAAAAATCCAAGCGATTTACATTCCGGAGAATTACTTGGTTCTGTAACATATCGTCCTTATTACTCGATAGATACATTAAGAATAACCTTAAAAAGTGAACTCGCTAAAACTTTTATCGAGCAGGAAGATACCGTTTTTTCATCACCTGAAAAGTTTTTTGAGATTTTTGAAGGAGTTTACATAGAAGCGGAAAGCTCCGAAGAAGATAAGTCCATTGTTAAATTTGACAGGAATGCAGATATGAGAATAGATGTATTCTATCATAAAGAATCTACAACTGTCCCGGTAAGAGCAAAATTTCCGGCAAATGTAGAAAAATGTGCAGCCTTTAATATGTTTTCGCATCAATATGAAGGTACTGATTTGTATGATAATATCGGCGATGATACCAAAGAAACTGAATTAGTATATATACAAGAAACCGGAGGATTAAGAACTAAAATACAATTTCCGAATATAAAAGAATGGGGGAAAGATGAAAAAATCGTAATAAAAAGAGCTGAATTGATAGTTGAAACTGCCGAAGATAAAATTTCGGAAGAAAGTAATTTTCCTGCGGTCAATAAGTTATTATTGACCGGTATTGCCGATGACGGAGGCTATTATTTATTACCTGAATACAATAACGGTTCTATTTATTCCGGTGTTAATTATGACTCGGAAACAAAAAAATATCGTTTCGATATAGCTGAATATCTAACAACAGTAATTTCAGGAGAAATTCCAAACAACGGAATCTATATTTTTTCATCAGCAGGAAAAATTAATTTTAATCGCTCTGTTATTCAAGTCAATAAAATAAAACTTGCAATTACTTACGTAAAAATATAATTGAGCAGTAAGGGTGAAATTATAATGAAGTGTAGTACTTTAGTCGCTCAGCGATTAATATTCACTTGAGTTTCCTTAAAAATAGTTCAACAAGTAGTTCAAGTGCCTGTTTTTATGA
>JAOZMN010000616.1 GCA_029934265.1 Bacteroidales bacterium | reverse complement strand
TAACTGTTTTCAACCATTTACGATCGTAATCGGTAAGCAGGAAATCATCAGTAGTATGTATAATTCTAATTTTCGGATTGTTTACATCGGTTGAATATCTGCCTTCCGGAACAAAAAAACAAAGCGAGTCGTAGCCCCAATTATAATTACTGTTTTTGGAATTTTTACCGGTAAATTCTTTATCAGTTTCGTCTAAAGTATGACATTTTGCAACAGGAAGTAACTGAACATGAGTTATCCCGAGTTCGGACAAATAATTTATCTTTTGTTCAAAACCGTTGAAAGTTCCTGCAATATTTTCCGGTACAACTTCCGGTTGAATTGTAAAATCTCTCACATTTACTTCGTAAGCAATCATGTCGGACTGTTTTTGTAAATGTACGGAATTTTTATAGTCGTTTTTTTTCGTTTTAATAGAATTAATATCAATAATTGCACTTGCCGGAAGTAGTTCGGTTTCCGGATTAAAACCTGCTATCGACTTAGTATAAGGGTCAATACCGATAGTTTCTTTCCCATAAGCATAAATTTTATAACTGTAATATAAGCTTTCAATATTTTTATATTCTTCACAAAAAACAGGAAGTTTTGTTCTGAAAATTCCATTTTTACTTCTTTTTAAAATCAAAGGATTATTCTTTTCGAGATTCTTTAAAAATTTTATTTTTGTTTTATTTTTATCGAAAAGTAAAAGTTCAACTTTTACGGCAGGCGGCGACCATAATTTAAAATGTACAAATTTTTTATCGAATAGGATACCCAAGTTTTTTTCTTCAGAAATATCAAAAACGACATCAAGTATTCCTCCGATTTTAGGGTCAATAATTACATTTATTTCTTCTCCGAAAATATCGAAAACATAATTATTCTCGAACGGAAAATTTCCATGTAGAATTATTTTGTTTTTAGAATACGATATTTTATCGAAACCATATTTCTGTTTATAAAAACCGATTTTTGTTTTTATATCGTAATTATATATAAACAGCTCAGGATTCTCAAAATTTAGTTTTCCGAACAAATAAATACAAATACTTTTTCGGGAAATATGCAAAGCATGAGAAATTATTATATTTTCATGTTTCTTAAATAAGTTGTAATTTTTTATATCCCGATATTGCATTTTGAGTTAGCAGGTAAGTTTTATTTTAGAGTCATTCCCGTAGAAATTGTGCAAAAATACTAAAACAAAACAATGAAACAGTATTATACAAAAAAACCTTTCAATTTTTTAAAATTAAAAGGTTTTTTTTTTATTAATACCGTACTTTTCAAACAATTTACTCCACAAACACTTTCTGTTCATAAGTCTCTCCGTCCGTAATAACTTTAACGATATAATTTCCTGA
>JAOZMN010000247.1 GCA_029934265.1 Bacteroidales bacterium | reverse complement strand
TTATGCTAAACTAAATACAAAAGAAATAGCCGATAAACAAGCATACTTAAAAAAGGAAGAAAAAAAATCCGAAAATGGAGAAATTGTCGGTCTGCGAACATTTGAAAATTGGAATTTCGATAATGATAATTTCACTTTTACCAAAGAGGTTATTGCTTATTCTCCGTTTATTACTTACAGCGACAAATTAGGTGAATATATGGAATACAAACTGCTTGGAGACATAATTGCCCCAAAAAACGGCAACAAAGAAGATTATAAATTATTTAAAAAAGTAAAATATGAAGTCGGCTTTACCGATTTTTATGAAAATACCGGCGAAAACATTCCCGATATTGAACAAAATACACCTTTATTTTGGAGCAATTTCAATAATATAAAAATCAGAAATATAATATTCGATAAAATAACAAGCAAGCAAGTTGAAATTTTCGATTTTGAAACAGGAAAAATACTGTCAGCTGAAAAAATTAATAAAAAAATAATTTTATTTCAAGACACAATTATGGATATAGACCCCGAAACCGGAGAAGAAATACCTTTATATATCGAAAAAAAATTAAAATCTGAATTTATAAAATCCTTTATTTTTATTGAAAATTGGTATATTAATCCCAAAACACTTGCTCTTAGAAAAAAAGTAATCGGTATTGCTCCATGCTTTTATTTCATCGATGAAGAAACTGAAGATAACAAAAAAGAAATTCCGTTTATTATTTATTTTTGAACTCAATAATCGAAGTAAAATTCAATTTGGTAAAAAATACTTTTTTATTAAGTTGAATTTTGCTAATTTTAAGCTCGCATAAAAAAAAAAAACTCGAAGACTTTAACTTTATAAAATAATTACATAAAATGAAAAAAGGACTAAAAAAGACGTTTAAAATTTTTGGAATATTTATCGTATTGATAATCGCCGCTATTATTTTAATTCCGATATTGTTCAAAGGAAAAATTCTTGAAATAGCACAAGAACAGGCAAATAACAATCTGAATGCTGTTATCAAATTTTCGGATTTGGATTTGTCGCTGATAAAAAATTTCCCCGATTTAAGTGTCGAACTTAAAGAACTCAGCGTAGTGGGTGTGGATACTTTCAAAAACGATACTCTCGTTTATTTCGACTCGTTTCAAGCCGGACTTAATTTGATGAGCGTTATTAACGGAGAAGAAATTAAAGTAAACAAAGTTATCCTTAAAAATCCGAAAATGAAAGCAATAGTGCTTCAAAACGGTATGGCAAATTGGGATATTACACTTCCGGATACGGTGAAAACTCTCGAAAAAGAAGATACAATTTCCGAACCGACAAAATTTAAAGTAAATCTGAAAAAGTTTGAAATAATTAATGCAAACATAATTTATGATGATAAAAGCTCGAATATGTACTCCGAAATAGAAAATTTTAATTTCAAATTAAAAGGAGACATGACACAAGATATGACAGACTTAGACATCGAAATGCTTATCGAAGCACTTACATTTAAAATGGATAATGTAAGTTATCTGAAAAAAGCAAAAATTGGTTTTAAATCCGAAATAGAAGCCGATTTAAAAAATTCTGTATATAAATTTAAAGATAATGTTTTTTCGCTTAACGAAATAGAACTCGGATTTGCAGGAACAGTCGAAATGCCTGATACAAACATTATTACGGATATAACTTTTGAAGCAAAAAAGACGGAATTTAAAAGTGTACTTTCCCTTATTCCGGCAATTTACATGAAAGATTTTTCTACAATTCAAACTTCCGGAAATTTTGCCTTTAACGGCTATGCAAAAGGAACTTACAACGCTGTAAATATGCCTGCTTTCGGAATTGTACTTGCCGTAAAAAATGCACGTTTTCAATATCCGGACTTGCCCAAATCGGTCGAAAACATAAATATAGACGTAAAAGTAGATGCCCAAGAAGGAAGCGGAGAATACATGACAGTCGATTTAAAAAATGCACATATAGAAATGGCGAAAAATCCTTTCGATATGAAAATGTTTATAAATATGACTCCGGCAGACATAAAGATGCGTGGAAACGTAAATGGAACTATCGTTCTCGAATCGCTTAAAGACGTTGTCCCGATGGAGGATATGGACATTACCGGAAAAATTATTGCCGACCTGAATTTTGCCGGTAATATGTCTGATATTGAAAAAGAACAATACGAAAAATTCAATGCAAACGGTAATCTGAAATTGGAAAATTTCAATTTGAAAATGGCTGATGTACCGCCGGTTAATATTTCATCGACTTCTATGGATTTTTCACCGCAATTCGTAAAACTTAATAATTTTGATTGCACAGTAGGAAAAAGTGATTTTCATTTGAATGGAAATATCGACAATATTTTATCTTATGTATTTAAAGACGAACTTCTTACCGGTACTTTTAATTTTTCTTCCGATTATCTTGACGTAAACGAATTTATGACGGATTCCGGAGAAGAAACCGCTGAAAGTGAAACCGAAACTTTATCGGAAAATACCGGAGAGTCAACGGCTCTTGAAATCCCGTCAAACATTGATTTTACTCTAAATTCCGATTTAAAGAAAATAATATACGATAAACTCGAAATCACAAATACCACAGGAAAAATAATCGTTAAAAACAGTAAATTGGATATGAACCAACTGAAAATGAATTTATTGGACGGTTCTATGATTATGTCCGGAAGTTACGATGCAAAAGAAATTTCTAAACCCAAAGCGGATTTTAATATGAATATTTCAAATTTTGATATTAAAAAGATGTACGAATCAGTTACTACTATACAAGAAATGGCTACTTTTGCTGAAAGTTGTGGCGGTAAAATTTCGATGTCTCTCGATTTTAATACAATTTTGGATAATGAAATGATGCCGGTTTATGAAACTTTTAACGGTTCGGGAAATATAAAATCAAATAGTATAGGAGTTCGCAACAATAAAGCATTTAACAGACTTGCCGACCTGACAAAAGTAGAAAAATACAGAAATCCGACTTTGCAAAATATTGATGTTTATTTTAAAATCACAAATGGAAATATTATTGTAGAACCTACAACTTTAAGTGCTTCGGGTAGTAAATTTACTTTTGGAGGAACGCAAAATTTGGATAAAAAAATAGACTTTGACATAAGTATGGAAATTCCGTCAAATCTTGCCGGAAATGTACTCTCTAATTTACCGGTCGGGAATATGCCTTCGGAAATAGAAATTACCGCAAAAATCGGAAATACAGTCGATGACCCGAAAATTACAAATTTCAGAAGTAATGTAACAGACGGTTTAAAGGAAGAATTAGAAGAAAAAGTTGAAGAAGTAAAAGAAGTTGCTAAAGAAAAAGCAAAAAAATTACTTGAAAACGCACAAAGAGAAGCCGACCGAATTGTAAAAGTTGCCGAACAACAAGCAAATAATGTAAGAACACAAGCAAGAAAAGGTGGTGATTTAATTATTTCGGAAGCAAGAAATCAAGGAAATGCACTTATCAAAAAAGCAAGAGACCCGTTCTCGAAAAAAGCGGCAAAAATAGCATCGGATAAACTTGTAAAAGAAGCAAGAAAAAAAGCAAATCAACTTAATAATGAAGCAAAAAAACAATCCGATAATATCATAAATAAAGCAAAACAAAAATCAAAACAAATTCTCGATAAAGCAAAAAGAGATGCCGAAAAAATGTAGAACAATGGCTACCCACGTACAATACACAGCTTAGTGAGGGCTTCGCTTAGAGCGAAGCCCTCACTGTCCAACTTTACATGAATAGCCAAAACAATTTACAATGTATATTTTTACAATAATAAAACCTTATGTTTAATAATTAATTTTGTAATATGAAAAAAAAAATTTATAAAGTTAAAATAACTTTAGTCGGAGTGCAACCGCCGGTTTGGAGAAGAGTATTGCTGGAATCGAATATGCTTTTATCTGATTTTCATAAAGTAATACAAAGTTCTATGGGCTGGTCTAATTCACATCTCCACCAGTTTATCTCAGGACAGAGTATTTATGTGGATATGAGGCAAGTGATTGACATGGGCGACATAGATTATAAAAAAGTAAGAATTTGCGATTTGTTAAAATCACCAAAAAATAAAATCGTATATGAATATGATTTTGGTGATTCTTGGCAACATATTATTCTTTTGGAAGATATTTTGGAAATCGATAAAGCTGTAAAATATCCTATCTGTTTGAAGGGCAAAAGAAATTGTCCTCCCGACGATTGCGGTGGTGTTTGGGGGTATCAAGATATGTTGGAAGTTCTTAAAAATCCTGAACATGAAGAGTATGAAGATTTTATTGAATGGATAGGCGATGAATTTGACCCTGAAAAATTTGATAAAGATTACATTAATACAAAATTACAAAGTAAAAATTACGGCGTATATAGTTGGTAAAGAAAACGGTATCCTTAAATGAAATTAATATACAAAATAATACCGGTACTTTTTTTAATAATATTTTCGGATACCGGTTTGTATGCACAAAATAAAGGCAAGTGTTATTCTTCAAGAAATAAAAAAGCCAAAGAAGCATACGCTCTTGCACTCAAAAAAATACAATACAGTCCCAAAATAGTTGAAGAATTACTTGAAAAAGCTATTGATATTGACCCAAAATATGTCGAAGCACATTTTTTGCTCGGAAAAGTATTTTATAAAGAAGCAAAAAATGAGAGAAAAAACGATGATAGCCAAATTATTATTAATGAATATTATGAAAAAGCAATAAAAAGTCTGACTAAATCTTTAAAATTATGCAGAGAATATAATAATTATGAAGCATATTTTATTTTGGGTAAAATTGCTTACGACAGAAAAAAATATTCGGAAGCAAAAAAACAATTAGATATTTATATATACGAAACAACTCTTTTTGTCAATAAAATGGAAGCGAAATCTTTGCTTAAAAATATTGATGAATATTTTAATCTGATAAATAATCCGGTAGTTTATGCTCCTGTCAAACTTCCCGGAATAAATTCAAAAAAT
>JAOZMN010000246.1 GCA_029934265.1 Bacteroidales bacterium | reverse complement strand
TAAATGAGGATTTTAAAACAATCAAAATAACGCAGTAATTTGCACTTATGAAAAACGCCGATAATTTTATTTTTAAGCAAGTCGAAGACCTTATTTTATTCTTTTTCCGGATTTTTTATATTTTTTCTTCTTTTTGCTCGGACTTCCGGAATTATACCTTATATTCTTTTCTTTCTTTTGATGAAATGCTCCTTTTGAATTATTAATATTACCGACATTAAGATAATTTTTATCGTATAATACAGGACGTTCTTCGTCTGTGTAGAGTTCCGATATTTCCAAATTATCGGGAAGTGCTTGTACTTCAATATTTTTTTTCATTAATTTTTCTATCGCAATTTGATACTCTTCTTCTGCTCCGTTTACAAATGTAATTGCTTTTCCGTTTTCATCGGCACGTCCCGTCCGTCCTATTCTGTGTATGTAATCGCCGGGCAGTTTCGGGGTGTCGAAATTTATAACATGACTGACATTTTTAATATCCAAACCTCGTGCTATAATATCGGTAGCAATCAAAATTCTCGTTTTTCCTTCTTGAAAATTTTTGATTGTTCTTATTCTGAAATTCTGCGATTTATTTGAATGAATAACTCCGATTTCTGATATATTATTTTCTTCTTCCGAATTATCAGAGTTTTCCGAAATATATTCAAACAGTCTGTCTGCCAATTTCTTGGTAGATGCAAAAATCAATACTTTTTGCATTGTTTCATCTTCACTTAAAAGTAATTTAAGTAAATTTACTTTTGTATAAAAATTAGGAACATGATACACTATTTGCTTAATTTGTTCTAATGGAGTGCCATGTTTTGCTATTTCTATTTTTTCCGGATTGTAAAAATATTCTGAAATAATATTTTCAACATCTTTAGTTAAAGTTGCCGAAAACATTAAATTCTGTCTTCTTTCCGATAATAACTCCAAGAAATTTGTAATTTGAGTGCGAAAACCAAGGTTCAGCATTTCATCGACCTCGTCAATTACAAGTTTTTTCACGGATTTTACTCTTAAAACTCCGGAAAGTGTCAAATCATAGAGTCTGCCGGGAGTTGCAACCAAAATATCAAGTCCGTTATAAACGGTTTGCTTTTGAGTTTTGATATTAGTTCCTCCGTAAACTCCTGTATATCTGATATTAATATATTTTGTCAGCTTTTCTATTTCGTCAAGAATTTGCAATACGAGTTCTCTTGTAGGAACTATTATTAAAATATTCGGGTGCTTTTTTTCGGAATATTTATGTACCCGCAAAAGCGGAAGCAAGTATGCAAATGTTTTTCCTGTCCCTGTTTGTGCCACCCCAACGACATCTCGCCCGGACATTATCATCGAAAATGATTTTTCCTGAATCGGAGTCGGAGTCGTATATTCTAACTCTTCGAGTGCGTTTAATAAAGGTGTACTTAGGTTTAAATCGTTAAAATTCACTATTTTATATTTAAGGTCTTCGACCTGTTTACAGACCTCCGTCTGTTTTAATATTTATATAAAGCCTTATCATTCAGGCGAAAAGCAAAATCATAAATACGAGACCAATATAGAAAAACATTTTCTCGCAAGCATATCCTAAAAGTTTGAAGTAGAAAACTATAAATAAGACATTTAGACTTGTCAAATTAAACCCTTAGAGTCTTTTATACTGAACTTACTCTTAATTTTAAAACAAAGATATGAAAAAAGTTTAAATAAAAACTATGAGTTGGGTCTAAAAAGTATATTTTTTCGCAAGCAGACTTCTATGGTTTTAACTAAAAGATTACAAATCAGACATTCAGACTTATTGAATTTTGTTTAATCAAACCATAAGGGTCTTTTTATACCGAACTCAACTATCATTTAATTTTTAATTTAACTTCATAAGTATATTCCGGTGCGGGCATACTTTTTAATTTTTTTGCTTTAATTTTTTCTCTTATGAAAATTGCTGATTTTGTTCCTTCTACATGGTATAAAAATTTATGAAATTCTTTCGGAGTTCCGTCAAGTATTCCCGCAAGCACCTGATTTCGTACTTCTTCCGGAGTAAAAGCATAATCATGCCAAACAACTATCGAATTTTGATGTAACAAGTTTGCAAAAACTTTTTTTGTATCATTCAGAACATAATCGTAATGATGTTCTCCGTCAATAAAAATAAGGTCAAATTTTTTATTTAAAGACGAAAAATCAAAATTTAAAGAATTTCCTTTAATATGTGTAATGTTTTTAATGTTTTTTGAATACATACCGATTTGCTCTATGTATTCTTTTTTCAAACTAAGTTTTTCCATTTCGTTTTCGGAAAGATTAAGAGAATAACACTCTTTGGCAACACTTGCAACATTTACGGCACTTTCTCCTCTCCATGTTCCGATTTCAAAATATTTACAATTATAAAATTTTCTTGCAAGCGATTTCAATAAAAACAAATCGGTAGGCAAAGAACCGCCGTCCGCAAAGCTGTAAGGAAAAATTGTCTCTTCCGGATTATCAAATAATTCGTAAAAAGAAATAACCGGCAATCCGTTATCGAAATTATAATTTGTCTTCACATATTCATTCCATACCGAAGGAGTATTCAGCACTTTATTAAGCAACCAAGGATTTTTTATAATCAAAAAAATTGCTTTTATCGTTTTTTTTATTTTTTTCATGTATAATCTTTCAATAACTTGGTAATTCTCGACAGTCAGACCTTAAAGGCTTGAAGTAAACAGTTATAAATAAGACATTTAGACTTGTTAAATTTTGTCAAATCAAACCCTAAGAGTTTTTTTATACCGAACTCATATATTTTATTTGCAATTATAAGCATAATATTTTAACAACAAACTTTTTTTTTAACGAAAGTTTTATCAATTTTGTTTCATAAAACTATAATAACAATTCATTCAAAAATATGTAAATGATGCAAAAAATATTAGTACTTGGAGATGAAGCAATAGCACAAGGAGCTATTGACGGCGGAATGTCGGGAATATATGCTTATCCCGGAACCCCTTCGACAGAAATCACGGAATATGTCCAAAAAAATGACTACGCAAAGCAAAAAAACATACACAGCGATTGGTCTGCAAACGAAAAAACGGCAATGGAGCAAGCCATAGGTATGTCCTATGCCGGAAAACGTGCAATGGTTTGTATGAAACACGTCGGTTTGAATGTTGCTGCAGACGCTTTTATGAACTCGGCAATAACCGGTGCAAACGGAGGTTTGGTTTTTACGATAGCAGACGACCCGCATATGCACTCGTCTCAAAATGAGCAAGATTCCAGATTTTATGCAAAATTTGGAATGATACCCGTTTTGGAACCTTCAAATCAGCAAGAAGCTTATGAAATGGCTTATGAGGCTTTTGAAATTTCGGAAAAATACAAAGTTCCCGTATTGATGCGTATAACTACACGTTTGGCTCACTCTCGTTCCGGAGTGCAACGCAGTGAAATAAAAGAGCAAAATAAAATGAGTTTTCCGGAAGACCCGGAACAATTTATTCTTTTGCCGGCAATAGCTCGACGACAATATAAAAAATTGTTGGCAGTTCAACCAAAAATAGAAGTCGCATCTGAAAAATCGAAATTTAACGAATATTTTGATTCTAAAAATAAAAAAATCGGTGTAATCGCTTGCGGACTTTCATACAACTATCTTACGGAAAATTTTACTGAAAATAAAAATCCGTTTCCTATAGTAAAAATTTGTCAATATCCGATACCGAGAAATTATGTCGAAAAAATAATGACCGAATGTGATAAAGTTATTGTTTTGGAAGAAGGCTATCCGATAGTGGAAGAAGAATTACGTGGTTTTATGGTAAATGAAAAGGTAAAAGGCAGATTAAGCGGCGATTTACCAAGAGACGGAGAATTAAATCCGAATATCGTGGCAAAAGCGATAGGCTACGAAACGACTTACGGAACCGACTCGCCGGAAGTTCTCAAAGGCAGACCACCGCAAATGTGTAACGGTTGCGGACATATTGATATGTATATTGCTCTTAACGAAGTTATTGCCGAAAGTGAAGACGGTAAAGTTTTTGCCGACATCGGTTGTTATACTTTGGGAGCTTTGCCTCCTTACAGTGCAATTAATACGGTTGTCGATATGGGAGCATCAATAACAATGGCAAAAGGTGCGGCTGATGCCGGACTGAAAACAGCCGTTGCGATAATAGGTGATTCTACTTTTACACATTCAGGAATGACAGGTTTGTTAGATGCCGTTGTCGAAAATTCTCCGATAACAATAATTATTTCGGATAATTCAACTACCGGAATGACAGGCGGTCAAAAATCGCAAGCCGAAGGAAAAATTCTCGATATATGTAAAGGTATGGGAGTAGAACCTGAGCATCTGAGAACGGTTGTTCCTTTGAAGAAAAATCATGATGAAATGGTTAAAATTATGAGAGAAGAATTTGCTTACAAAGGTTTATCAGTCATCGTTCCTTCAAGAGAATGTATTCAAACTGCCGCAAAAAAAGTTAAAATGAAAAAATACGGTGAGTAGGTATTCTATCTGTTTAATGGAACAAAGCCGTATTTTATTTGACATAAAAGTTCGGCTGTCCGATATAATTTATAAAAATATATAAAATGAAAAAAAATATAATTATCGCCGGAGTCGGTGGACAAGGCATTTTGACAATAGCTACAACGCTGGGCATGACAGCGTTATCGGAAAATTTGATAATAAAGCAATCGGAAGTTCACGGCATGAGCCAACGTGGCGGAGATGTGCAAACACATTTGAGAATTTCGGATACAAAAATATCATCAGACCTTATTCCAAAAGGTAAAGCTGATATTATTATTTCGGTAGAACCAATGGAAAGCCTAAGATATTTACCATTTCTGGCACCGGACGGCTGGCTTGTTACAAGTTCAAATTCGGTTATAAACATACCTGACTATCCGGAGCAAGATGAGCTTTTGGCTTCAATAAAAAAAGTAAAAAATAATATTATTGTTGATGCCGATGCAATCGCAAAACAAATTAAATA
>JAOZMN010000615.1 GCA_029934265.1 Bacteroidales bacterium | reverse complement strand
TTTGCATCTGCAACAACTTGATACTAAAGGTGTTATTGAAGTCAGAAACTTGAGTAATAATAAATTGCAAATCAGTCAATTCAACAAGCATTGAAAATCAACATAATATTTTTTGGGGTTAATAAATTTTGTCCAAAGTCTAAACCGACAATAGTGTCAATTTGTTGGCAGATTCAAGCCACATCAACAGTAACGTGCAAACTCAAATTTTGTTTAGATGTCTGATAGTTGAATTTGAAAAATGGCATACGTTTTGGTAATTACTAAAACGTTAAATAAACCTAAAAGTAAATAAATGAAATTTGTAATAGTTATGCTAATTGCTGTTTTCAGCACGATAGATTTATACGGACAGATATTGCTTACAGATACGGCAATCAACGTAACAGATGTAAATGGACTTCGCCAAGGAGTTTGGCGGAAAAAATACCCAAACGGAAATCCTGCTTACGAAGCCTTTTTTAAGAACAATAAGCCAACCGGCAACCTGAAACGCTATTTTGATGAAGGTGGAATTGCCGCTCATCTATTATATGGCGATTTGAGTACTTATGCCACAGCAAAGATTTACAATAAGGCTGGCACTGTAATAGCATTTGGGTATTATTTAGAAAACAAGAAAGATAGCTTGTGGTTTTATTATTCAGATAATTCAAAAATAGTTGAAAATGAAGCTATTATAAATAATAAGAATGTTAAGATACGTGGAAAAGTTCACTACAAAATTGGTGAAGAGAGGTACAAGAATGGTGTTCTTCATGGCATTTCGCGTGATTTTTATCCGAGTGGAAAAATCTTGGAAGAACGACAATTCAACAATGGTGTGGAAGAGGGAGTGTGTCGAAAATATTTTCCTAATGGTCGTAAACAGGTGGTTGTTAATATAAAAAACGACAAAATGCATGGTAATAGTTTGTCGTTTTTCAAAAGTGGACGCATCGAAACAATGGGACAATATTCCAACGGATTGAAGAATGGAAAATGGACAATTTACGAGGAAGACGGTACTGTAAAACAAATTATTACGTATAAAAATGGCGTTGCGGCAAATCAAAATGAAATTGATAGTATGCATAATTTTCAGCTTGAAGAAATGATTCAACAAGGTGCAAACGAAAGAGAAAATTTAAGACAATTTTTGCAACAATTTGGACTAAATCCTGAACAATATGTGCCGAAAAAATAGTTAAGTAATGGCATGTTTCATAAAGTGCAAAAAGTAGTTGACACTTTTTATCAATTGTCACGTCCTTTAGGGCGTGGATTAATTGCTAACAGAATATTTCAAAGTAGGGCTTTAGCCCTTTTACAGCGATTCGGGAGCATTATTAGATATTGACTATAAACACCTGAATACCT
>JAOZMN010000245.1:3410-5020 GCA_029934265.1 Bacteroidales bacterium | reverse complement strand
ATATATGGAAAGCTCATTTTTTGGAACTTCGCTGAAATTCTTTAAAAATTTAGGATGCGTTTTTAATGCATTATAAACTTCATCAGGAGGATTCGTCCATTCTACACCACCATATAAACCTTCAGTATTTTGTCGGAAAATTACAACATCAACCATAGGTTCGTTAATTTCATCACCTGCACCTCTTTTAATGAAATTCAAAGGATTTCCTTTGTAAGTTTTGCAGGGTCTGGCACAAATTTCCAAACCAAAATGTTGTCTGAGACCAACAATCGGACTTGAATAAATTAAGCCTTTTTCTTTCAACTCCGGAGCCAATTCTTCAAAGGCTTCATCTTTGGGTTTAGAGGTTATTGCTCCGAAAAGTGCAATTTTATGCTCTTCGAGAAGTTTGATTGTTCTTTCGGGTAAAGGGTCTCCTTCCGATTTCCAAAATTCCCAGCCGATGTCGCCTTCTACATAGTTCGCCTCAAAACCTGCGGCTTCCAATACTCTTAAAGTTTCATCGAGTACGGGTTTTCCGATACCGTCGCCCGGCATTGTTACTATTGTTCTTTTGCTCATTTTTGAAATAGTTTTAACTGACCGTGTCAGGGTTAAAAATTAATAATGATTTATTCGCTTATAAGTTTCTTAATACTCTCTATAATAATATCTTCACTTGCATTTTTGGAGTCTATTTTATCCATGCGTATTAATTCTTTTTTGGATTTTAATAAACCGGATTGTTCTATATATTTTTCGACTGTTGTTTTTGCATTTGTGGCAGTCCAAGCATTTTTGGCTACTGTTATTCCTATTCTGCTTACGCAAGTGAGCAATTTGTTAAGTGCGGCAATGGTTTTTTCGCCTTTGCTTTCCCAGTCGTCGCCGTCTGTTCCGTAAAAAACGTAAATATTATAATCGTTTGCCAAGTTTTCATCTTCAATAATTTTATTTACCATTTCAAAAGAAGGAAATACTTGTGTTCCGCCGGCAACTCTGTATTTATAATAGGTGTAAAAATCGGGGACTTCTCTTGCTTTGGTATCATGCAAAATGAATTTTGTTTCTACATTATTTTTGTATTGATAAGTAAGCCAACTATATATAAGTAAGTGCTGTGTAGTAATTACTTCGGTCGGTGCACCGGACATGGATCCGGAATAATCTCTGACAAAAAACACAACTGCTTGTGCCTCGTAATCTTTTTCACGAGACATTATTCTGTAAATTTTATCTTTCGGATTTATTATCAAATCTTCCGGATTAAATTCTTTTCCACTTTTTACTCTGCCAAGTACAATATTTGTTTTGAGGACTCTCGAAATTGTAGCTTTCTTATCGAGAAGTTGCCCGAAACCTCTGTTTCTATCGGTTAAATCATATTTGAATTTTGTTAATGACGGCTTTCTGCCTTTATCTTTAATATTGGGAAGTTCAAACTTTTCCGTAAGCACTTTTCCCAAATCGTAGGCTTCGGAAGTTACATCGTGGTCGCCTCCTTGTCCTTCTCCTGCTCCTTGTGCATCTCCTTGTCCTTCCTGCGGGTCGGCACTTTGCTCTCCTATGACTTGACCTTCTTCTCCCTCGCCGGAACCTCCGTTTTGCTCGTCTTCTTCGGTTGTAGA
>JAOZMN010000245.1:1792-3400 GCA_029934265.1 Bacteroidales bacterium | reverse complement strand
TGTAGAATTATCGTGATAAAATTTCGGCTCGTAAGTTGATGGTACTACAATTACTTGTCCCTGTTTGCCTTTAACCGGTTTTATTATTTTTCCGAGTCTTATTCTTCTCGGAAAGCCGTCTTTTTCTCTTTGTTTGTCATTTTCCATTAATTCATCGAGAGTTTTCAGCGACATAGAAGCATCAGACATTTTGGGAGCTAAATCTGTAAAAACATCAAAATCTGTTTTATCGTAAAAACTTGTAAATAAATCGGGAACTGAAAAATCATCAATTTCAAAAGTATGCTCTTGCTGCATTCCGGCTTCTCGCTCGATATGTTTTTTTGTTTCTTGATTTAATTTATCTTGATTCAAATATTTTTCAAACATAATTTTATAAATTAAACGATTTAACTTATTTTCAGACAGATATGATTTTACAAATAAAATAGAAAAAATCTTTCAAATGATAATGTCAAAAATAGTATAAAGTTATGAATAAAAAAAACCGACTAAGCCGGTTTTTAATTTTTTATGTTATTTTATAAATTTTATTATTTCAATTTTTGATTTATATCATTAAGCAAACTACTTGCTCCTATTCTGAAAAGTTCCGGAATAAGCCATTTTTCTCCAAGTGTATTTTTTACGATTTCAAGATATTTTAAAGCTGTTTCTACATCACGGATTCCGCCGGAAGGTTTTATTCCGATTTTTATTCCGGTATTTTTATAATGTTCTTTTATAATTTTGCACATAGTTTCAACGGCTTCCGGTGTTGCTCCTTTTCCGTTTTTACCTGTCGATGTTTTTATAAAATCGGCACCGGCATTGATTGCAAATTTTGAAAGTTCGGCTATTTCTTCTTGCGAATCGAAATAACCGGTTTCTAATATTACTTTTAGTTTTGTTCCGGTTTCTTTACAGATATTTTTTACTTCCGTAATTTCATCTGCAATCTCTGTTTTTTTTCCGTCTATCCATTTTCCTGTCGGTAAAACTATATCAACTTCGTCGGCTCCGGCTTTTATTGCTGTTTGAGTTTCCAATATTTTCACTTCGAGTAAAGTTTGAGAATCAGGAAATCCTCCGATTACGGAAACTGTTTTTATATTCTTGTTCGGCAAATTTTCTTTCACAAAAGAAACATAAGCCGGATAAATACAAATTCCGGCTACATTAAGATTAAGCTTTTTATTTTCGGATTTATCACAAAGTGCTTTTACACTTTTTTCGGTATCGGAATGCGAAAGTGTGGTAAGGTCGATGATGCTGAAAAGTAATTTAAGATTTTCCATTTTTTCTGTAAAGATATAAAAAACCTCAAAGAATAAAAAAATCTTTGAGGTTTTAAGGTATTTGACCTGTTTAATGAAATTTAGAATTTTTTACGTCCTCCGTTGTGTCCTGATTTCAAATATTGATTAACTTTTCTTTTAATATCACCGGAAGCTTTTCTTGCTTTTATCATGTTTGTAATTTCCGATGTTGAATATGTATTCAAAGTATATTTGGTTTCAGCTGTTGCAAAAGGAGTAGTATCTCCCGGATTTGGCTTGTTTACGGATTTATTTGCAAGTGATTTTGAAGGATTATTTTGCATAATTCCATTTGTAAATTCAAGTGGGT
>JAOZMN010000245.1:0-1782 GCA_029934265.1 Bacteroidales bacterium | reverse complement strand
TGTTGTTATTTTCATCTACTTCTTTTATCACATCATATCCGTCTGCAATAATTACAAGATAGTAACTTCCTGTAATAGAGGGCATTTTATAATCCCACTGGTATCTGTCATCAGAACCTCCGTAAACTGCTTGTGCGCAGCTGTATCCTGCGGGTACATCAACATAACTGTACCAGTTTCCTGTTAGTCCGTCACCGGCTCCGGGATCTTCTTCATCTAAATCACCTTCGTCTCCGGGAGAACCATAATCATCTGTATAATAATCGTAAAATATTATACCGTAATCACTTGCGTCATAAGCATTATAATACAAATAAAGTATATTCCAATCTCTTGAAGCATTGATTGCTGTATTTCCACTGTTAAAAACATTATAAGTAGCAGAACGCTCAATCGGGTCTGTTTCTTCTGCATTTTGTTCATCGGCAAGTTCCCAAGCAAGTAAATCTTCTCCGTTACTGACTTGGTCATCATCTACTTCATTATCACCATCTTCATCAGGATTTGAACGTTGATTGGTTGCTACAAAAGCTGTGAAACAAAAATCATTGGTATTTACAAAGAAATCTTGGTCAACCCAGATATATCCGTTGTCTCCCCAACTTGAACCCCAAGAATTTACTACTCTAAATGCTCCGCCGGAACCTTTACTGTCATCATATCCTCCGAGTATCATTGCGTGATAAGCGTGTTGTCCGGAATATCCGTAAGTTTGTGAAGTAAGAACTCCGGTTCCGTCGTAATTCATAAATTCGTCTCCGAGTTTTGCTCCGAAAACAACAGGTCGTCCTTGTGCAAGATATTCTTTGATAGTATTTTTATCTATCGAAATTTCACGATAATTATCGAGCTTATAACCGGAAGCATTTGTATTCCAAGAACTTTCGGGAGTTGAAGAACAATCGCCAAGATTATCGTATGGTACTGTTGCCATTGTTGCAATACCTTTATTTACAAGAACATCATAAGCAACTTCAAAGCCTGTTCCGCCGCAATCCGGTCCTTTTTTACTATTTTCAATAGCCCAAAATAAATATTTAGGACTAAAAGTAGCCATACTGCTTCCTGAATTATTGCTGTCGATACCTTCAAGGAAACTTTTATGATTATATCCTACCGCCCAAGCTACGCAAGTTCCGTACTGACCTTGATTTCCGATAGCAGGAAATTTACTTGTTAAATCGACGCTTGAAGGTAACGTAGTACTTCCTCCACTTCCACTCAAATTAATATCGTCTTCAATATTTGCAGAATCTTCATGACCTTGCCAACCGAGACTGTTCAAAAAAGAATTTGCATCACTTCCGTCCGGGTCGTCTTCATCAACGACACAACTTTGCATAAAACTTACTGCCAAGCTTAGAAACAAGACTAACAGAAAATTTTTACTAATAAAATTTTTCATAGAATTAAGTTTTAAATGGTTAATAATTAATGTTTAAAAAATATACACTTCTAATAAAATATGCTCATACTTTATTAAAAATCATTGAAATTAAAATTTTTCACTAAAATAGTAATTATTTTTCATTTTTCAAAATATCAAACTTAAATTCTTTATTTTGAGTTACAAATGAATTTTCAATAACAATATCTGTCCCTTTGTGTATTATCATCTTATCGGTTTGTGGTTTTGTCAAAATAAAATTTGTATTTTTAAAAGTCGTTACACCTTTAAATTCTGCTTCTTGAAATTTAACAACAGACCAAAATATTACTTTCTCAAATTCGGTAAGAAAATTAAATTTGCAACTTACAAATTCTACTTTATCGAAAAAAACA
>JAOZMN010000021.1:16754-17180 GCA_029934265.1 Bacteroidales bacterium | reverse complement strand
ACAGAATCAAATATTGAAAGAGGCTATCGAGATTCAAGAATTAACAGAATTTTTGAAGGTACAAATGAAATTAACAGAATGGTAACTGCCGATACCCTTATTAAAAAAGGACAAAAAGGCGATATTGCAATATTCGAACTTGCAAGTCAGATTTCAAAAAATATAGAGCATTTGCCCTCGCTGCCCGAGTTTACTGATGATTATTTTGAAAATAATAAATTAATTGTTCAAAATTTCAAAAACGTATTTCCTATTCTTGCAGATGCCGCATTAGAAGAATTTGGCAGAAAGGTAAACAGAGAGCAAGAAATATTATTTAATTTTGCCGATATTATTACTGAAGCTTATATTTCGGAATCAACAGCTTTAAGAATTGAAAAATTAGGACAAAATAAAACAAAAGATATTTCTTTGCAAAAAGATATT
>JAOZMN010000021.1:0-16744 GCA_029934265.1 Bacteroidales bacterium | reverse complement strand
TGTAATTTATAATAAAGGACTTGAAGCAATTTATTCTTTCGTAAAAAAAGAAGAACAAGAAAAATACATAAAAGCCTTAAGCCATTATACATACACAAAACCAATTAACGTAAAAGACGCACGCAGAAGAATTGCCGATAAATTAATTGAAGAAAATAAATATTGCTTTTAAGCGGTTGCCGGTTTTTCTAAGTAACTGTTCATTGATAACTGTTCATTGATAATTGAAAATATGGATTTTGAAAAAACATTAAAAGATACTGTAATAAAGGCAATTAAGGACTTGTACAGTGTCGAAGCTGACCCTGCTAAAGTAACAGTACAAAAAACTCGAAAAGATTTTGTAGGTGATTTTACTATTGTAGCATTTTCTTTGTTGGCATACTCCAAAAAAGTTCCCGTTGATACAGCAAAAGAACTTGGAGAATATCTTCAAGAAAACTTGTCGATAGTTTCCGATTACAATGTAGTTAACGGGTTTCTTAATATAAGTATAGACAAAGAACAATGGCATAAGTTTTTAAAGCAAATTTTCGATAATGCAAATTTTGCATTTAAAGCAAAAAACGATAAATCGCCGAAAGTTGTGGTAGAATATTCATCGCCGAATACCAATAAACCATTGCATCTCGGACATATAAGAAATAATTTGCTTGGTTGGTCTATTTCTGAAATTTTAAAAGCATCAGGAAAAGAAGTAAATAAAGTAAACCTTGTAAATGACAGAGGCATACACATTTGTAAGTCGATGTTGGCATGGAAAGAACTTGCAGAGGGGAAAACTCCGGAAGACGAAAACATGAAAGGCGATCATTTCGTAGGTAAATATTATGTTCTTTTTAATGATGAATATAAAAAGCAAGTACAAGAATTAATTGCCGAAGGAAAAACCAAAGAAGAAGCCGAAAAAGAAGCACCTTGGCTTGTAAAAGCTCAAAAAATGCTCCGAAGTTGGGAACGTAACAGTCGAAAAATAAGACAATTATGGACTCAAATGAATGAATGGGTTTATGCCGGTTTCGATGAAACTTATAAAAAACTCGGTATTGATTTCGATAAAACATATTACGAATCCGAAACTTATCTCGACGGAAAAAGAAGAGTACTTAAAGGCTTGACTGAGGGAGACTTAAGTCAGCGAGATGATGGAACAGTGCTTATTGATTTGGAAGAATACGGAATGGACGAAAAAGTACTTTTGAGAGCAGACGGGACTTCCGTTTATATAACTCAAGATATTGGTACTGCCATAATGCGTTACGATGATTTCAAATTTGACGAATCCATTTATGTAGTTGGTAATGAGCAAGATTATCATTTCAAAGTACTTTCCATAATACTCGATAAACTCGAATATCCTTGGTCGAATCGACTCACACATCTTTCTTACGGAATGGTTGAACTTCCGGAAGGAAAAATGAAATCCAGAGAGGGAACCGTTGTCGATGCCGACGATTTAATCGAAGAAATGATTAATACAGCTCGTAAAACTTCCGAAGAACTTGGAAAACTCAGCGATTTTACAAAAGAAGAAGCCGAAAAAGTATATGAAATAATTGCACTCGGAGCTTTGAAATTTTACATTTTAAAAGTTGATGCCAGAAAAAATATCACTTTTAACCCCCAAGAATCAATAGATTTTAACGGAAATACCGGACCTTTTGTTCAATATACTTATGCACGTATTCGTTCGTTGGTCAGAAAAGCCGGCACGGAACAAAATATTGATATTTCGGGTAATTATGAAGATATTACCGTTGATGACAAAGAAAAAGAACTCATAAAAATAATGTATTCTTATCCGTCTGTTATCGAAGAGGCCGCAAAACTGCGAACTCCCTCGATAATTGCCAATTATGTTTTCGATTTAGCCAAAAATTTCAATAAATATTATCATGAAATTCCTATATTGAAAGAAGAAGATAAAAACATAAAACTTTTCCGCTTAAAACTTTCAAATCAAGTTTCATTAGTTGTCAAATCGGCAATGGGATTGCTTGGTATTGATGTGCCGGAAAGAATGTAAATTCGGCAATTAACAATTATCAATGAATAATGAACAGTTGCCGATAGCTGTTCATTATTTTTTTAATATAGAATTTATGATAAAAATAATTGAAGCACCGAGAGATGCTATGCAAGGGGTAAAAGAATTTATTCCTACCGATTTGAAAATAAGTTATATAAACAGTTTACTTAAAGTTGGATTTGACACTATAGATTTCGGTAGTTTTGTATCGCCCAAAGCAATTCCGCAACTGCGAGATACAGCGGAAGTTCTTGCAGGATTGCAGATTTCGGATACAAATACAAAACTGCTTGCAATAGTCGGAAATGCAAGAGGAGCAAACGATGCCGTAAATTTTGAAGAAATTGATTATATTGGTTTTCCTTTTTCGATTTCAGAAACTTTTTTGAAAAGAAATATAAACTCTTCAATAGAAAAATCGACAAAACAGCTTGATGAAATTATAAATATTTGTGATAAAAATAATAAAATACCGGTTATTTATATTTCAATGGCTTTCGGAAACCCTTATGGAGACAAGTGGAACAATGAAATAACTGCAAAATATTCAGAACAACTTTACAAACAAGGTGTAAAAATAATAGCACTTTCCGATACCGTAGGAAGTGCAAAAAAAGAAGACATTTCTTTAATATTTAATGAAATGACACAAAAATACGACAATGTTGAGTTTGGGCTTCATCTTCATACAAACGGCAAACATTTATCTGAAAATCTCGAAGCCGCTTACAGCAACGGTTGCCGACGTTTTGACACCGCAATAAGAGGACTTGGCGGTTGCCCTATGGCAGATGATGATTTGACGGGGAATTTACCTACCGAAAAGTTATTAGAATTTCTTGAAAATAAAGGTGTTAAAACCGGAATAAACGGTGAAAGTTTTACTTTGGCACAAAATAAAGTATTTTCTACTTTCCCGCAAAGTTGTTTTTAATCTGTATAATTTAAAAGTATGAGTTCAGTCTAAAAAGTAGATTTTCTCGAAATCAGACCCTTAGGGTTTTTGGTAATAGACTGCAAATCAAGTATTTGGATACTGTTGAATTTTGTTAAATCAAACCCTAAGGGTCTTTTTATACCGAACTCAAGTATAGCTCAAGGTTTTATTTTAATATGTTATAAAGCATAATTTCTTTAAACTGATATTTGTCATAATAATATATATATAGTTGTAATATTTTTACCGAAAATTAATATTACAACTATGGAAAATAATGATAAAACAAACAATGAAGAATACAATATCAGTTTCTTCAAGCCTACGACTAAAGTGGCTAAATTTAATCGAAATTTAATTGTTACCTTAGTTCTTATCTGGGCAATTTCGATATTCGGTTTTCAAATTTTATTAAAAATAGTAGAAAAACAGACTCCGGAAAAAGCATATACGGAATATAAATCTGTTCGTGATAATTTAAAAAACGGAAATGCTGACAACAAAGATAAACAAGTATTTGTACAATCTTTATTGTCTGTTCTCGGAAAAATTACCGTTGCCGAGAAAGATAAAGAAATCTTAAATGCAGCAGTCAATAGAGTTGTTTTTGAGCTTGTTCCGGAAACCGACAAAGCCGGTTTTATCGCAAAGTTAGACAATTTCAAATCCCAAAAAACAAGCGACCCGAATTATCCGAAACTAAAAAAAGAACTTGCCGATATTGCCGGAAAATATATTGGTGTCAAGGCTTATACTCTTAAAGCAAAATTATTAGTATCCGAACTTGCTTTCGCAAAATCACAAGAGCCTGATTTTGATAAGACAGGATTGGTAATGAAAAAGTATTTGATTCATAATCAGTCATTTATAACCGATTTTAAATTTATTGGTTTTCCCTTCCACTATTTCTATACTGCAGTATTTTTATTAATACTTTTTGTCGGATTATGTCTTTATTATTGTATCGCAATAGACGTAAACATGAAAAAAATGGGAATAGTCGAAGAGTAAAAACAGGAGAATATTCTGTAAATTAATAAAATTTTCAATTTCAAAATTTCACAAATTAAGGTATATAAAGCATGAAAAAAATATTATTAACATTAGCATTATTGAGTCCGACTTTGATTTTTGCCTCTTCATCAACCGAACTTGAAGGCGGTTTCAAAATGGGACCGGCAATAATATTACTTACAATTTTAGTATTATTCGTAACGGTCGGGATATTTTTCAAAGCCAAAGATACAAACGATTTTTTTGCGGCGGGACGGAAAATATCAAAAATAGGCTCAGGAATGGCAATCGCTTCCAACTGGATGAGTGCTGCTTCATTTCTCGGAATGGCAGCTTTGATGTATGGATCCGGTTATCATGGCTTAGCTTATGTCATCGGTTGGACAGGCGGATACGTTCTGTTACTTATTCTGATGGCAGGGCAGATTCGGAAATACGGAAAATATACTGCCGCTGATTTTATCGGAGACAGATATTATTCCAAACCGCTTCGCATTGCCGGAGCAATAGTTGCAATTTTAATTTCAATAGCTTATTGCGTCGGACAATTCGGAGGTATCGGCTTGTTATTCAAATGGATACTTGGTGTCCCTTATGCACTTGCAGTTGTTATCGGAGGTTCTGTAGTACTTACTTATACGCTAATTTCCGGAATGTTGGGAGTTACAAAAAATATGCAGATACAATATGTAATAATCATAATTTCATTTCTAATACCTTTATTTTTATTGACATACAAATTTGATTATTTTTGGTTATTGCCACAAGCCGGTTATGGTTCGATTGTCAGCGATATAGTAACAGGAATACCTGCACCGGAAGTTCCCGGACTTATAAATTCTTTCGGAAATGATTTTGCAATAATGCCGAGTCCTGAATATGCAATGCCTTGGGATCCATCTTCCGGACAAACATTTTTTCAATTTATGGCAATTTCTTTTTCTCTAATGGTCGGAACTGCCGGACTTCCACACGTAATTCAACGTTTTTATGTTGTTCCGAAAGTTCGAGATGCACGCTGGTCGGTAGTTTGGGGATTGTTTTTTATATGTATTCTTTATTGGAGTGCACCGGTTTATTCAGCACTCGGAACTATACTTTCTTCAAGTCCAGAAATAGGGAAACTATCCAAAGACGCTATTGTTGTTTATACGGCACAACTTGGTAATATTCACCCGCTTATAGTCGGATTACTTGCAGCCGGCGGAGTTTCTGCCGCTTTTTCCACCGTGTCCGGATTACTTGTTGCCGGAGCATCTGCATTTTCACACGATTTATATGTAAAAGTTATAAATCCTTCTTGCTCGCCGGAAAAACAACTGCGTATGGCTCGTCTTGCTACTATTTTAATGACAATTATTGTTTCATTAATTGCTTTATTGAAATTGGCTTTGATAGGACAGCTTGTTGCGGTGGCGTTTTCGCTTGCCGGCTGTACAATTTTTCCTTTATTTTTACTTGGAATATGGTGGAGCGGTTCAAATCGGAAAGGTGCAACATGGGGACTTATCGTTGGAGGTGGAATTTCGCTGATTGCGATTACATATTTTATTGCCGGAAAATTTAACTTGGCATTACCAGCACATGAATTTATAAATTATTGGCTCGGAGCATGGTATTTTGCTTGGATAGGTGCACCTCTTGCAATACTCACAAATATTTTAGTTTCTAAATCAACAGAAAAAACACCTTTGGAAATAAGAAAATTCTTAGTGGAAAAAGTTCACAGTTAAACTTGATTTTTTTTAATACTAATAAGCATTTTTTCAATACACGCAAGCACTTTTTTAATCGTCATAAAAACAGGGTGCAAACTTTATTCGAAAATGTTAAAAAATATTTTCAAAATAAAAAAAGGAACGATAATAGTTATTTCCGTAATGACTATTATCGTTTTTGCCGGAATAACAACTGCTTGGTTTTATTACGGCAATATTAACGATGCCGAAGACCCTCGTGTGATTGAAGCTAAAATAAAATACAAACGATATAATGATTTAGCCGATAATAAAAAATACGAAGAAATATTTAGCTTATTGGATTCTATGTATGATATTTATAACCTTTACGATGATTATAAATATTCTTATGAAACAGGTGTGATTTACAATAATAAAGCAGCTCTGTATTTGACTATTGCACTTTTTGAGACTACTGATGCAAATAAAGATTCATTGTTGGATATTGCAAAAATAAATGTCGAAAAATCTATTGAAATTTATGAAAATTGGCTGTCAAAATTTAGTAATTTAACTGAACCGGAAATAAAAACGATAATCGAACCTGTATATAATTCCGGAAATAATATTTTCGAGAAAGACAAAATTCCAAAATACATAAATAAACGCATAAAAGATATTGTTTCGGCTCAAAAAGAGACAACCCGTCGATTATCTGTAAGTTATACAAATCTCGGAATTGTTCAAAGGCACAAAAACGAGCTGAAAAATGCTTTAAAAACTTACAAAAAAGCTCTTGAATTATGGGAAGATAATTTGACAGCTGAAAATAATATAAATATCATACTTGGAAAACCTGTAAGAAAGCGTACAATATTGGAGAAGTTGTTCCCGCAAGAAAAGTAGAATAGAGTTGTTCATCTAATGCTGAAATTTAAAAATAAAAACTTAATTTTAATATTTGTAAAAATGAAAAAAAATATACTTTTATTATTCGTATTTTGTATTCCGTTTTTTGTGTTAGCACAGGAAGATACAAAAAAAGAAGAAAAACCTCTGAAACTTAAACTTACAGGTTTTGTCAAAAATGACTTTTTTTGGGATACAAGAAAAACAGTAGCTGCTCGTGAAGGACATTTTTTGCTTTGGCCCTCTGCCGTGTCGGAAGATGCAGACGGAAATGATATTAATGCAAAATCAAATTTTAATTTTCTTTCCGTGCAGAGTCGTGTTACGCTTGGTATTACCGGTCCGGACGCATTCGGAGCAAAAACTTCAGCGAAAATCGAAAGTGATTTTTTCGCACAAGCAAACGATAATATAAATCTTTTGCGACTTCGCCACGCTTATATTAAATTAAATTGGACTAATACCGAATTACTAACCGGTCAATATTGGAATCCGATGTTTATAACAGGCTGTTTCCCCGGCACTGTTTCTTTCAATACCGGCACACCGATACAGCCTTTTGCAAGAAATCCGCAAATCAGATTAACGCAAAAAGCCGGCAACTTGAAATTTATGCTCGTTGCCGCATCTCAAAGAGATTATACAAACAGAGGAGCAGTCGGACCAACAGGAGAATATTTAAGAAATTCGGCTATGCCGGAAATTAGTGCTCAAATTCATTTCACAAAAGAAAAATCATTTCTCACCGGTGTAGGTGGAAGTTTCAAAAAAATTATCCCACAGCTGGTAACCGGTCAAGGATATGCAACAAGCGAAGCGGTAACAAGTTTTAACGGAATCGCATTTTTAAGAATTAACACTGCACCTGTAACTATCAAAATGGAAGGAATTTTCGGACAAAATACTCCGGACGTTCTAAATATTAGTGGTTTTGCGGTTACGGATTCTACCGACAAAGTTAAAGGTTTTGTAAAATACTCTCCTTTATCGAATATTTCTGCATGGACAGATATTCATACGAACGGTAAAAAAATTCAATTTGGAATTTTTGCAGGTTATACCAAACAACTTGGTTCTGCCGAAGATGTTGTCGGTCCGATATACGGTTTGGGTGTTAATAATATTGAAAGCCTTTACAGAGTAGCACCTCGAATAATGTTTAATTCCGGTAAAGTTCGTTTTGCCGTAGAGGGAGAATATACTGTTGCGAACTATGGAACAAATACCGATATTAAAGGTATTCCGACAGATTTGAAAGCAGCAAATAATTTAAGATTACTTGCTTCTGTTTATTATTTCTTCAAATAAAGTTACAAATCTATTTTTAATATTTGTAAAAAAAATATTGAGACAAGACTGTTAGTCTTGTCTCTTTTTTTGTAATTAAGAATGTAAATATTAAATTTGTAGTAAATAAAAGGCGTTTTTTATCTGTTTATAATTTGTAACACAATGAAAAACGCCAAATAAAACTATTGAAAAGATGAAACATAAAATACTGTTTATAATAAATCCTTTTTCCGGTATCGGAAAGCAAAAAATAATAGAAAATCTTATAGATAAAGCATTGGATATTAATAAATTCAAAGCTCAAATAATTTATACGGAATATGCCAAACACGCAATCGAAATAAGTAAAAAAGCAATCGGAGTTTTTGACGTTGTTATTGCCGTAGGCGGAGACGGTACCATTAACGAAGTCGGGCGTTCGCTGGTGAATTCAGATGTCGTTTTCGGTTTAATTCCTGCCGGTTCGGGCAACGGATTTGCAAGACATCTGAAAATTCCTTTGAAACCGGCGAGAGCTTTTGAAATTATCAATAAATTTAATACTCAAATAATTGATACAGGGATAATTAACGATATGTTTTTTATCAATTTGTGCGGTGTGGGTTTCGATGCCGAAATGGGATATAAAATTGAGAAATTGGAAAAAAGAGGCTTCAGAGGAAATTTTAAAGTTTTTATGACTTCGCTTAAAAATCTGAAAGCAAAACAGATAAAATTTGCTGTTGAAAATAAAAATTATAATGTAAATTCTTATATTTTTACGGTTGCAAATGGCTCACAATATGGTTTTAATGCAAAAATTTCTCCAAACTCTTCCATTACGGACGCTTGGTTTGAAGCTGTGAGTATCAATAAATTTCCGACTATACTTTTACCGATTATTGCAAAAAAAATATTTACGGGGAAAATTGCAAAATCAAAATATTGCGAAATTCATAAATGTAAATCGCTTAAAATTTTCAATAAAGAAAAATTATATGCCCATGTTGATGGCGAGCCGTTTATAATTTCATCGGATATTGATATTAAAATTAAAGAAAAATCTTTAAAAGTGATTGTTGTTTAAGCCGGTCATTTTTTCGCTTATTTTCCAAAGTCTTTTTGCAATTTCTTCATTTTTAGCCTCTTCGTTGGTATCTTTTATTTTACAATTTACGAAATATTTACCGGTGATACCCGAAACCTTATCGGAAGAGGCCAAATAAATTGAAGTTTCTGCACCTTTTGCCGGAGAAGTCAAGAACGGAGCAACTAATTTTGCAATAGTATTGATAAGAAAACCTGCATTTTGAGTAAAATTTGTTCTTATAATTCCGGGGTGAAGTGAGTTTACTGTAATTTCGGTATTTTTTAATTTTCCGGCAAGTTCGTTTGTGAAAAGAATATTTGCAAGTTTCGCCCGGCGATATGCCGGCATTCCTTTGTAATTTTTTTCGGCGTTCAAATCATCGAAATTTATATATCCTTTTATGTGTGCTATCGAACTTACGTTTATAATTCGTGCCGATTCTGCTTTTTTGAGCTTGTCGAGTAATAAATTTGTCAGCAAAAAATGTCCGAGATGATTAATTGCAAAAGTTTTTTCGTATCCGTCGGCGGAAAGTTCTCGTTTGATGAAAGATGCACCGGCATTATTTATAAGTACATCTATTTGCTTATAATTTTGATTAATTTTTTCAGCTGTTTTTCTTACGGAATTTAAGTCGGACAAATCAATTACCTGCAAATCTATATTTTTATTTCCGGTTTTTGCTATAACTTCCTTTCGTACTTTTTCGCTTTTTTCTTTGTTTCTGCACAGCATTACGATGTGTGCTTCTTTTTTTGCCAATCCGTAAAGTGTCGCCTTTCCTATGCCGGAATTTGCACCGGTTATTAAAATTATTTTATTTTTCATTCATAAACCTCTTATTTCTTTTCCGATTTCAAACTTGCCACTGCTAAAATTGTTCCGAGAGCTATTCCCAAGAGTGCCGCAAAAAGTACTTGAAAATCTTGCGGTAGAAGAAAAGTAATTGTATGAGCGGGTATCCAAAATAAAGGTATCGTTTTTTTGAAAACAAAATTCCACTGTACATTCCAATCCATTCCGGAAAGAATAGTACCGAATTTTATCGGTTTTAAAAGACTCGATAATTTTCCACCTTTATCGGTAATATGAATATCGGTGATTTTATGCAAAGTCATTAATATCGGTGCATATACGATGTTCATTGCAACGCTTACCGCAAAAGCCGTTAAAATTTTGGCGAAATTCAAATCCGCTTTTAGTAATCCGCTTGCGTTTTCAACTCCTACATATTCCAAAAATACCGGAGTGCCTTTGGCAAAAATAATAAAAGCAACTTTTATCGTAATTCCCAAAAATCCCCAAATAATTGCCTTTGGCAACAATCCGAAACCTTCTTTAAAGAAAACTCCGGCTTTAATTCTTAATCCGAGAGTTTCGCCGAAAGTTGCAAGAATTGCAAATTTTATAAAAGCGGTTATCAATCCGTGTTCTTTATTGAAGTGCTTATAAAAACTATAAACTTCATCAAAAATAAAGAAAGGAGCAAGCAAAGCAACAGCTCCGATTATAATATAAATATCTTGTTTTTTCATCTGTTTGTAATTTGTAATACTCTGAAAATAAGCACTTAAAGCGTAGTCGTTTTCTTGTGGTCTTAAAATTTAATTTATAAATGAGTTCAGTCTAAAAAGTATATTTCTTCGCAATCAGACCCTTAGGGTTTTAAGTAATAAGCTGTAATTCAGATATTTAGATTTGTTAATTTTTGTTAAATCAAACCCTAAGGGTCTTTTTATACCGAACTCATAAATCCCACAATGTGGGTTTCATAAATCGGCACGAAAGTAGAAAATTTAATTTGAAATTTGGTTAATTTAAAAACAAAATTTACAAATATTTTAACTTGCAAAAATAATTATCTACCGAGCAAATGCAAAGGTGATTATTCTGTTTTTAATATCATTTTTTCAACTTCTTGTTTGGCTTTTTCTAATTCCGTTACTGCTTCTTTTTGTAATTGTTTCGCTTTGTTTCGTAATTGTGTAATATGTTCGGCTATTTCATTTTGCTTTTCTATTGGTGGAAGTGGGATTTCTTGGTTTAAATAATTTGACATTATTAAGTTTCTAATTCCATTAGTCTGACTTTGCATCGCATCTGTCAGTTTAATATTATGAACTGTTTTTAAGAAACAAAACAAATATTCAGGGTTTATTTTATTTGATACTCTAATTTTATGAATAAAATTGCTGTAACAAAGTCTTTTGTTCTTTAAAATGTCATTTCGTAAAATAGCAATTCGTCCGACTGGTTGGTCCGGGCTTCCGCCTGATTTTTCTATTAATAAATCATTTGTTTGAATATCTATTTTTGCGAGTTTGTCATTATTTATTTGCCTATATTTAACTCTGGAATTATCTAAATTCAAATTATATTGGTTATCAAATTCGGTAGCTCTTATAACAAGACATTTAGAGTAATTTTCGCCTAATTTTTCTTTTTCATCTTTCCCCCAATCGCCAGCAAAACTTTGTATTATAAAATCTTTTAATTTTGATGTCTTAAAATTTGATTTTGATATTGCAGACCTTAACGCCTGTGTATTATTATCGTATAATTTTGGGTCAAACCTCCCTCCACTAACCTTGCTAAGTGATGTTTTAAAAATCCGATTTTGCAAAGAGTTATCTTTTTCGGGTAAAGTTATTCCTAATTCGCTTAATAAATATTCATCAATGCTGTTTAGTAGTTTTTCGGCTTCGGCTTCTTTTTGTTGTTTGCTTTTGTTTGCTGTTTGGTTAATATTTATTACTTTTTCTTGCTCTTTATTTGACAAAACAGGAATTATTATTTTACGTAACTCTTCTTCTGTTATTGCAGGATAATTTCCCCCGCTACTTCGTTGTTCCATTTGCATTAAAGTAAAAGATTGACGAAGAATGTAAAATAAATATTCTTTTGATATTTTATTGTCTTTGGTATCTCGTAAAACTGAAAAACCTGTTGATGCAATATGCAAATTGTGTTTATTATTAATAAATGAAATAGCACCTCGACTTGGTCGGGTAGTTGAAATAATTATATCATTTTCACGAACAATTTTTTTGCTCTGCTTGGAGCTTTTGATTTTATTACATATTTTACTTCTCCAATATCTCCGGTAGTAGTATTTATTTCACTAATCTCAATATAGGGGAATTTTTCATCGAAAATATCTTTTTGATTCCATGTCTCATTTGAAAAATGAACTAAACTACCTAAATTACAGTTAGATTTATGTTTTAACTTCTTAGATAATTCTTTGAATTTTGGAGAATAAAAATAAGGGTCTAACCGTCCTTCAACCTCCGAAAGATTTACCAAAAAAACTTTATCCCTATCAATCGTATTGCTTAATGTAAAATTGCTCATAATGTTTCCTCCTTTATAATGTGAGCAATAAAGCGTTTAAGTTCCGTTTCAATTACTTCAAGTTCGTTGTTTCCTGTTGGCTTTCCTGTTGCATCATATCCAATATCTTCGGCTATTGCCATAAATATTGGATAGTCTGAAAGTTCTTTTTGTTTTCGCTCTACAAAAATTTCTTCCATTTCTTCTTTCAAATTGCTAATTTGCTGATTGTATTTATCTGTAATTCCTTTTTTCCAAGTTTTAAAAATATCAGTTTTTTCTATTGCTTTTTTGTCTGTTTCACCGGTTGTGTTTTCAAAACCATTATACTGTTTTATTGTCTGTTTTTTTTCTTTTTCTATTTCAGAAATTTTCTTTTCATAATTATTTTCTTCTTTGATTTTTTCTTGCAAATTTATTATTTTAGTTTCAATACTGTCCGTTTTTTTCTCACTCTGTTTTCTCAAAAACATAACAGAACTTTTTACACCTGCACCTGTATGTGCAAAAGCTGTTTGTGGCAATGAAATTACGGAAACTATTCGATACCATTTTTCTATACGGTCTCTAATATCTTGCAAACTGCTATTTGTAAGCACTCCATCGGGCAATACGATTGCGAGAAATCCGCCGGGTTTCAAAAAATTACGGCATTGTTCAATAAATAAAACTTCGGTGCTTTGCGAACTGCGTTTTTTTACCGCACTGTTTTTTGTGTCAAGCCAGCTAACATCTTTATTTCCAAATTTATAAGTTTGTAAATATGATTTCTCATTAAGTTTTACGGCACTTCCAAAAGGCGGATTTGTAATAATAAAATCAAAACTGTTATTTTTAAACTCTTTATTTCCTGTTCTTTCAATAATAACTTCACTTTTGAGTAAACCATCGGAAGAAACAACGTTTGTGTGTCCGTCGTCATGAATAATCATATTCATTTTGGCGGTTCGTGCAATTTGTTCATTTATTTCGATACCAAAAAGATAATCTTTTGCAAAATCGTGCCAATGCGTCCAATATTTAATGCTGTCTTTTTTAAAATATCCTTCCTCTACTTTCGCATCAGCTTGTTTTCTTACTTTATCTAATGCAAAAAGCAAAAAGCCACCGCTACCACAAGATGTATCTAAAACTCTTGATTTATTTATAATTGGTAATGAATTTACAATAAATTTAACAATTGGACGAGGCGTGAAAAATTGTCCGAAATTTCCTCTGAAATACGAACTTAAAAACTCTTCAAAAGCCTTACCCTTACTGTCAAGGTCGGTTTCCATTAAATTAATACTTTGCAGATTCTCAACTATTGTTCTGACTTTTTCGGGGGCAAGTCTTATGTCATCTTTAAAAACTTCCGGGTCTTCTTTCTTGCCTTTTGCATAAAGTTTATTTACTCTGTCAAAAAGTTCTTTTGTAACTTGTTTTTCTATTTTTTCTATTTCTTCTTTACTTGCATTTTTTGGTTTAGGCTTACTTATTATTTGAAAATCATAAGGGTCTCCTTTCCTTCTGTCTTCTTTTTCATCCCAAATTTTACAGAAAATCAATTTGTTAAATTCATCAAAAGCCTCCGAAGGATTTAATTTTCCGCCTTCCCAAAGTGCATTATGTGCCTTTTTAAAGGCTTGTTTTAATTTGTCTTCCGAAATAATTTCGAGTTCGGAAAAATCTAATTTTATTATATCACTACCCGGGTCTTCGTCAATTTTTCTACCTCCTTTTACATATTTGTATTTTTGAACAGAATATACTCCGAATCTTGGAATATTTGACTCCGTAGGTTTTGTCTGGCTTTCTTTATCAACCTTAAAATATTTATGATTTACTCCGGTTGTAACCCATATATACTTTGTTGTTCCGGATAAGGCATAGGCATAACTACCGGCTTGCTCAATTGCTTGTTCAAATTCAGCTTCTGTAACATTTTCTTTTTTACATTCTACTATAATGTATGGTTTTGTGCAAGCATCATCGTGATACACAATAATATCAGCTTCGCCTGTTGATGAAAATGTTTTAACAGCTTGGAATATTCTAATTCTATCTACCGGATAATTGTAATATAAGATTAATTTCAAAAAAGTTTCTGCCTGAACTCTCTCTTCCGGTTTTTTGAAATTTCTTTTCTTATTTTGGTGTATGTAAGTTATCTGTCTTGCATCTTCAATATTTTTAGTATCAAATTTGATATGTCCTTTTTCGATGCCTTGTTGCAGTAAATCCATTTATGTCTTTATTTTTTATTTTGATGCAAAGATATGTTTTCAATGTTTTAATCTCTTATTTTCTTTTTTTTTATTCACATAACTGTAGCTTATGTTTCGGCAGAACATATTGAGTTTGTGAGAAATGCTTTTATATGTATGAGTTCAGTCTAAAAAGTATATTTTTTCAAAATCAGACCCTTAGGGTTTTAAGTAATGAGCTGTAAATTAAATATTTAGGTTTGTTAATTTTTGTTAAATCAAACCCTAAGGGTCTTTTTATACCGAACTCAAGTTTAAAACGGAATATTCAAAAACAAAAATTCAAATTTTAAACTATCGTAATAATCTCGGTAACTCATTCTTATTCCGAGTTCTAAGGGGAAGTTTTTCTGTAAAAAATATGTTTGCATACTAATTTCCAAACCGAAGGAAGTCAGATTATAAATTTCTTCGGAAGTTAAATTTTTCACCGTACCGAAATCGTAAAAAACATTAGCTTTTATTCTGTTTATGTATAAAAACGAGCCGATATTAAATTCCGGATATGCTATCGGAAAACGATAATCTGCCGAAAATTTACTTGTGTATTCAAAATAAAATTTAGAGGAATAGCTGATGTTATTAAGATTATAACCACGCACAAAATTTGCATAAGTCGGGAAATAATAATAATGTGTAGCATTTTTTTGTGTAACGCTCATTCTTTTTTCGTAAGCACCACCGATTTTTAACGAACAATGCGGTAAAATTCCGGGTAAAGTTACACTTGCCACTGCCGTAAATAAATTTGCTTTCCAAGTGCTTTGCGGTAAAGTATGTTTGTAATTTACATATAAATTCTGACCAAATCCGGTGTGTAAATCTCTGTATGCTTTTCTTCTGCTTCTTGCGAAACTTAAACTGTGCGAATAGGTATTAAAAACCGTATTTCCAATTTCGTCCGGAGGCAAATAATACGTTTTTTCTGAAACTTGTTTGAACGAAGTTGCAGTCGAAAAATTTATTTTTGTCGTATAAATTCCTTCCGATAAATCCAACGGAATACTCATTTTCAGACTAAGAGCTTTTTCTTTCCAGTAGTCCGTATCGTTCAGGGCGATTGCTTTGTCGGTATAAAGTTTGTTCAGATTGGAATATGCTCCGGAAATATCAAAGACAGGAAAATATTTTGCAAAACGAGCCGTTAAATAGCTGTCGAAAGTTTCGGTAGTCGAGTTATAGCTCGCACCGGCAATTCCGTAAACCGTATTAAGTAAATTTGCTGACAGAAATTCCAAACCTCTGCTTTGCTCGTCCGGCGAAGTAATCGACCAGCCGTAAATTTTTATTGCATCTTTAATACCGTGATATTTTTTTGAAATATAACTCGTATCCGATAAAAGTTCCGGAAGCATATAATTTTTTCCTTGCTCTTGCTCGACAAGATGCTTATAATTTTCTTTTTTAATGATATTTATGTTTTCGATTTTCTCGAATTTAGAAATATCCATATTAATTTTTGCAATATCGTAACCTTTTTCCGTATATTCCGAATATATAAGTTTATCGTCTGAAACACAGGCATTAAAAGCACCGAATTTTGAAGATGTTACTCTGTATTTTTGTCCGGTTTTAATATCGACAGCAAAAATATTGTCGATACCGCTTTCCGGCGAATTATAAATTATCATATTTTTATAAAAAATCGGGTAACTTATATTTTCGTAAGAAGTCGGTAAAATATTTGTTTCCTTACCGGATTCTATATCAATAATTTCCAAAGAAAGACCTTCATATTTTGCTTTTGTATATACCAATTTTTTACCGTCCGCCGACCATTTCGGACTTCGGATATAAAAATTATTCGGATTGTCGAAACTTTTAATTTCCTTACCGGAAACGGCATCAAGTAAAATAATTTTACATTTCATTTCAGTAGAATATTCAACAACTGCAATAGTCTTTAAATCAGGCGATAGAGTGGGGGAGAGGTATCTTTTTTTATCGGTAAGTTTTGTAATTTTCATAGTCGATAAATCGAGTTTTTTAATATCGGAATAACTTTTAAATCCCCAACGAATATCCGGAATTTCTTCCGCCCAAACGACAATATTTCCTGTAAGCGAAAAAGAACCGTTAATTGAATTTGCCGGAGCGGCGGTGTAAGCAAGTTTTTTTTCTTTTCCTTCCGGAGAAATTTCATAAAACGCTTTTATATCATTAAAACCGGATTTTACGGTTAAAATATTTCCGTTCGGAAGAAATTGCGGTGTATTATAATGTGTTCTGAACTTTTTG
>JAOZMN010000614.1 GCA_029934265.1 Bacteroidales bacterium | reverse complement strand
ATTAAATATTTAGATTTGTTAAATTTTGTTAAATCAAACCCTAAGGGTCTTTTTATATCGAACTCATATATAAGTTCAGTCTAAAAAGTGTATTTTCTTGTAATCAAACCCTTAGGGTTTAAAGTAAAAAAATGTAAATCAAACAGTTATACTTATTTAATTTTGTTAAATTAAACCCTAAGGGTCTTTTTAAACCGAACTCATATATGAAAATAGGATTTGACTCAAAAAGAGCATTTACAAACATCAGCGGACTTGGTAATTACAGCCGAAGTACAATAGATTTATTAACAGGATTTTATCCTGCCAATGACTATTTTTTATATACACCTTCCAAATCCGAAAAAATATCATACAATCCTTCCGGCAAGGTAAAAATAACAGAGCCGAAATCGTTTACCGAAAAATCATTGAAATCCTATTGGCGAAGTTTTAAGTTATCAAAATACATAAAAAACGATAAATTAGATATTTATCACGGTCTGAGTAATGAATTGCCTCATAACGCACACAAAACCGGAGCAAAAACCATCGTTACAGTACACGATTTGATATTTTTAAGATATCCGGAATACTTCAAAAAAATTGACAGACAAATATACAAAAAGAAATTCGGATACTCTTGCAGAATTGCCGATAAAGTAATAGCAACAAGCGAACAAACAAAAACTGACATCGTTAATTTCCTTTCAATAGACGAAAAAAAAATAGAAACGGTCTATCAGGGGTGCAACCCTATTTACTATATTGAATCATCAAATATAGAAAGGATAGAAATTACTCAAAAATACAAACTGCCGGCACAATACATATTAAATGTAGGGACTATAGAAAAACGAAAAAACGCCCTTTTTATAGTAAAAACTTTACACGAGAAAAATATCGACATTCCTTTGGTTATCGTGGGCGGACAAACTCCGTATCAGGATTTGATAGAACAATATGTTGCGGAAAACAAATTGGAAAACAAAGTAATTATCCTTAATAATGTAAGTTTTGAAGATTTGCCGACAATATATCAAATGGCTGAACTTTTTATTTATCCGTCGTTTTTTGAGGGTTTCGGAATACCGATAATCGAAGCATTAAATTCAAAAATACCGGTTATTACGACAAAAGGAGGTTGTTTCAGCGAAACAGGAGGAATGCAAACAACTTATGTAAATCCGGAAAATAAAGAAGAATTATCCGAAGCAATTCTGAAAATTCTTAACGATAAAGAAAAAAGAAAAAAAATTATAAAAGAAGGCTTAATATTTGCAGAAAGATTTAAAGAAAAGTTTATTGCTCAAAATTTATTAAGCGTATATATTTAAGAGTTCAGTCTAAAAAGTATATTTTTTCAAAATCAGACCCTTAGGGTTTTAA
>JAOZMN010000613.1 GCA_029934265.1 Bacteroidales bacterium | reverse complement strand
ACAAAAAAATTACAAAAATTTCTTTATCGGATAAGGAAAAAATTATAGAAATAAACACCGGTGAAATTTTTAATCCAAAAGCTGTAATAATTGCAACCGGCGGAAAATCTCGCAAACTCGGAGTGCAAGGCGAAACAGAATATACAGGACGAGGAATATCGTATTGTGCCACTTGCGACGGCGATTTTTTTCAAGATAAAGAATTAATTGTTGTCGGTGGAGGTAATACGGCTTTGGAAGAAGCAGTCGCACTGACAAAATACGCAAGCAAAATTACGATAATACATCAATTTGATAATTTCCAAGCACACAAACAAGCCGTTGAGGACGCTAAAACCAACGAAAAAATTCATTTTATTTTAGAAACAAAGGTAAACGAATTTAATGGTGGAGAGGTTTTGCAAAGTGCTTCATTGGAAAATATCGGTACCGGAAAAGAAACAGAAATAAAAATTAACGGAGCTTTTATTTTTATAGGATATGTTCCTGAAACTGATTTTATAAAAGATATAATTAACACTAATTCGTTCGGAGAGATTAAAACAAATTCAGATTTAAAAACTAATGTAGCCGGAGTTTTTGCAGCCGGAGACGCACGAGAAAAAAAGATACGACAGATAACAACGGCAGTTTCAGACGGAACAATAGCGGCAATGAATTCAGTAGAATATTTACAAAATTTTTAACTTTTTTTTTGAAATGTTAATAAAAATGAATAATATTGCACGGATTTAATTTAACTAATACTAAAAAATATTAAAATGAAACGTAATTTTTTAACAACTATCGGAGTAGTAGCAATGTTTGTTTTTACAACTGTATTGTTTTCGTGCGGAGGTACTACTGACACAACTGAGGCAGATTCAACAAAAACTGAAGTGAAAACCGAAGAAGCAACTCCGGAAACAACAACCGAAGAAGCAACCCTTGATTTAACGGCAGGAAAAACTGTTTATGATGCAAAATGCTCAGTATGTCACGGAGCAGAAGGTGCAGGTATTGCAGGAACTTTCCCTCCTGTTGCAGGTGCTGATTATTTAACAAAAGAAACTGCAATTGCTGTAGCTCTTAAAGGTCTTGAAGGCGAAAATACTATTAACGGAGAAACATACAGTACTCCTATGGCTCCTGTTGAAATGACTGACCAAGAAGTTGTAGATGTATGTAATTTCGTATTAAACTCTTTTGGTAATTCTTTGGGAACAGTAACTTTGGAAGATGTAACAAAAGCAAAAGAATAAAACTTATTCAAAAAAGTAATTTTATAAAAGAAGACATCATTATTTGATGTCTTTTTTTGTTTATGAGGATTTTAAGTTTTTGATAGCGTATAAAAGTGGTGACTTTACTTATTTTTGATTTTATTTAAGAA
>JAOZMN010000244.1 GCA_029934265.1 Bacteroidales bacterium | reverse complement strand
TTTCGTCCTGATAACTGACATCAAGTCCCATTTTTTGATAAGAACCTGCAACTCCGACACTCAACCAATTAAGTATTCCGTAATCAAATGAAGTCTGAAAAGCAGGAATTGAATATGCTTCGGTAATTGCAGTAGGGTCATATTCAAATAATTTCACCACCACATTTGCAAGACTTAAACCGACTCCGGCATTTGCAACATATTTATATTTTTTATTTTGAGCAAGACTCGAAAAATAAAGAAATATAACAGCAATGGTTGTGAAAAATATTTTTTTGAAATTTTTCATTATAAATATTAAAGTTAGGAATTAACAAAAATGTAAAAAAAATCGGAGAAAACAAATAATAAATAAAATTAAATTGTATTTTTGAAGTTTTTCCGAAAATAATTGAAACAAAATATTAAAAGTATTCGTATATACTTTCCATCTTTTTGCACAATAAGATATTCGGCTTATTTAATTGAACAAAGTCGTATTTGTAAAAGTTTAATAACAATACTATTATAAAAAACTTTGGGTGTAAAATCGTATGTTTTATTGATTTTCAAGGGAATACTTATTAAAATAAAGAATAAATGGAAGCAGAAAAACAAATTACGGAAGCAGAAAAACAAGTCGTTGTTTTAAAAAAATTTGAAGATTTAATTCTATCCGGCAAACGACTTCAAAAAAAGGAATCGGAAACAAAAGTGCGAAAAGCATTTAACTTTGCACGTGAAAAACATAACGGTCAGTATCGAAAAACCGGACTTAAATTGCCTTTCATTGTTCACCCTGTAGCGGTGGCTAAAATCATTGTAACCGAAATGGGTTTCGGTTCGTCAATGGCGACTGCCGCTTTGTTGCACGATGTTGTAGAAGATACCGAAGTTACTATTGAAGATATAGAGAATCTTTTTGATAAAGAAACCGCAAGAGTAGTGGACGGAGTAACAAAAATCAAAAAAGTATCCGAAAAAAGCAGATTGTCCGAACAAGCTGAAAATTTCAAAGAATTTATACTCAAAATGAGTGTAGATAAGCGAATTGCCTATCTTAAAATTGCCGACCGACTTCATAATTTGCGAACTATGGCGGGAATATACGAAAACAGCCAAATGATTAAAACGGCGGAAGCTCTGCACGTTTACGCTCCTATCGCTGCCTTGCTCGGACTTCACGACATAAAAAACGAATTGCAAGATTTAAGTTTTATGTATCGGCACCCGACCGAGTACAAAATGATAGAAAAACAAATGCTTCTGTCGAAAAAAACAAGAAAAAGTCGTACATCGTTAATTTATACGCCAATTTCGGAAGCATTGAAAGAACATGGTTATAAATTCAACATAAAACCGGTAAAAAAATCCTTGTACGAAGTTTGGAGAATTACTACCAAGAAAAATATTACTTTCGATGAAGTAGATAGTTATGTTTCGCTTAGAATTACATTTGAAGCACAAGGAGATTTACCCGAAAAACAACAGTGCTATTTATTATATGCACTTATTACCGACCTGTTTAAAGTCAGAGAAAATAATTTGCAAGATTATATTTCTACTCCGAAATCTAACGGTTTTGAAGGCTTGATAAACGATGTAATAATAAAAGGCAGATGGGTAGAAGTCCAGATACTTACGGAAAGAATGAACCAAATTGCCTTGCGAGGATATGCTAAAAATCACGAAAATAATCATATTAAAGAAATTGATAAATGGATACGCTCGCTTGGGCAGGAAATTAAATTAGAAGGAGATGAGCTGACCGAAGAATATATTTTTGAGAAATTCTATCAGACCGGTAATCAAATACAAGTTTTTACGGACAGCGGAGAAGCCGTAAAATTGCCTGCCGGCTCAACGGTTCTCGATTTTGCATTTCATTTGCATTCAGAACTCGGCTTGAATTTCAAATATGCAACCATAAATGGAGATAAAAATGTGGTAGATTATAATTATGTATTAAATTTCGGCGATTTTATAAAAATTTTCAAATCCGAAACACCTCTGCTGGAAAAAGAATGGTATGACAGCTCAAAAACAGGAAAGGCACGAACTTATTTACGAAAATATTTCAATAAGATAGAACAAGAATTTATTGAAGAAGGAAAATTAAAATTAAGTGAAATTTTATTCGGATATGAGATTCCCGATAATTTGTATTCAATAATGTACAAAAAATTTAATTGTGATACAAAAAATAAACTTTATCTGGAAATTCAAAAAAATGAAATAACAACTGATGAAATTAAAGCACTTTTGAAGCCACCGGCTTTTTTCGGACAAATCTTGAATCTAATCCCGGGAAATATATCTTTATTAAATCAAAATAATAAAAAACAAGAAAATACAGGTATTCATAATTTCAATCATAAACTGCCGTTTCCTGTCAGAGAGCATGAAAATTTCATATTTTCAACTTGTTGCAATCCTATTCCCGGCGATAATGCAATAATATATTTTAATTCAAAAGACCAGCCGGAAATACACAAAAAAAAATGCGATATTGCAAGCGAAGCCAATGCCGGCAACGGTAAAAGAACCGCAGTAGTTAAATGGGAAGGAGATTCGGACACTTTATTTCCTGTCAAAGTACACTTTGAAGGAGCTGACAGGCACGGTCTAATATCCGAAATTTCACAAATAATTTCTTCCGAAATGAAAATTAATATGACAAATTTAAGTTTTTCGGTATCGGGAAATATTTTTAAAGGCGAAATAGTTTTACTTGTAAGAAACAAAGCAGGAATAGCCGGATTAATCAAAAGAATTAAAAATATTAAAGAAATAGTTAAAGTTACGAGAAATTGAATGAATGATTTAATGATATAATATTTTCATTAAACCATTATATCATTGTACCATTAAATTATATCATTAAAAAAATATTTATTACATTTGCGATATGAATGAAGCATTGGAAATTGTAAATAAAGTCAATTGGTTTATAAAACCGGTTGCCGACATCGTATTATACCTGTTCGCAACCAAAACAGGTTTTTGGATATTACTTTCCGTTTTTTTGATGTATATGTTTTTTCCTGTAATAGATATACTTCGAGTTCGCAGTCTGCACAAAAAAGCAGCATACGGAAATGCAAATCTTTCCGGTATCGAAAAAATATATCTTATAGGGAAAGTATTGGTAAAAAATGCTTCAAAAATAATTAGCCAAGCACCTGTAATACTTATAGTTATAATTTTCATGTTTTTAATAACAGGTCTTTCTTCAGGCTTAAGCACAATAGAAGAATTTGTAAGTAATCAGACCAAAATAAAAGAACTCAAAACTGTACTCAAACAACTTGACAGCAGTTATCCTGTTGCGGAAATTACCGTAGAGGAATATAATATTCTGACAAAAGAGAGTAAATTGAACATAAAATATTTCGATTCCGAAACTAATAAATTTCAAGAAACCGGCAAAATAATCAATATTAAAGGTAAAGATATTTATTTTGATGCAATGGTTATGAATTTTGAATATAGCGAAATAAGTGAAAACAATAAACATAATTTAGTTTTGCCGTATCGAATATTCAGTGAACTTGTACCTCAAAATGAGGGTATAAAATTAGATATTTACGATGAAAACGGATTACCTTATATTTATAAAAGAAAAGAAGAAGAAATTTATTCCGTATCGAAAAAAAAATATTACGAAAATCTTAAAATTTTTACCGAATTTATAAACGATAAAGATAAAGCTAAAAAAGCAGGAATACGAAGTATATATGGAAATGCCGTACATAAAAAAATAAAAAAAGGTAAGACTTTTATTGTTGGGTCGAGCAAACAGGCGGAATAGTACTTAAAGATAAACAAATATTTTAAATTCAGGCTTTTACCAAAGTCTTATCGTGCTAAACATTCTCGTGCTATGATGTTAAATAAAAAAATTCTATATATATTACTTATATTATTTGTAAGTTCTTGCGATTGGTATGATTTATCAGAAGACGAAGACCCTTGTGATTATCCGGATTATTCCGATTGCAACACACAAGAGCCTTATAAAGCACCGCTGAAAATATCATTGACAATAAATGAAGAAAATCCCGAACCGGAAATCACAATATATCTCGGCGATTACGAAGACAAGAAAGTAAAAGAAACTTTTACGACAAAAGAAAGTTATATCGAAAAAGATGTTGTTTTTTATGAAAAATATTCGGTAGCCGCAAAATATATTGCCGGAACTGATACAATAATAGCAATAGACGGTACCGAAATCGAAAAAAAATCGTCTGTAAATTGCGATTCCACTTGCTGGACAATAACAGGAGGCAAAATAGATTTAAGAATAAAATAAAATTAGCATGAAATCGTACAGAAAAGAACTTTGGTTTGACACCACAAAACGCAGACAACTTATAAATATAACTCCCGAAATAGATACCTGTTTGCAGGAAAGCGGTATTAAAGAAGGAATGGTACTCGTAAATGCCATGCACATAACTGCAAGTGTATTTATAAACGATGACGAATCCGGTTTGCACAACGATTATGAAAAATGGTTGGAAAAACTTGCACCCGAAAAACCATATTCTCAATATCAACACAACGGCTATGAAGACAATGCAGATGCACATCTGAAACGTACAATAATGGGAAGAGAGGTAGTGGTGGCAATTACAGACGGAAAACTTGACTTTGGTCCTTGGGAACGAATTTTTTACGGCGAATTTGACGGGAAACGAAGAAAAAGAGTCCTTGTTAAAATAATTGGAGAGTAGATTTAAAAATTTCATTAAAAAAAACGTATAAATTTCAATTTATACGTTTTTTTTATGGATATTTTAAACTTTTTATTCAATAATAATTTTTACACTTGAATTTTTATTTCCTGTATTTACAAAATAAATTCCTTTTGGATTATTTTTCAAATTGACCGGAAAATTATCTGATTTTATATTTTCTGAATAAACTTCTTTACCAAGAATATCTGTAATACTAATATTTTTTCCGGAAGCATTATAAATATTAAATACTCCTTTTGAAGGATTCGGATAGCATGAAATATTATCGTTATCAGAAATAACATCATTAATATCTAAAGTCGGATTTGCAATAACTTTG
>JAOZMN010000612.1 GCA_029934265.1 Bacteroidales bacterium | reverse complement strand
GGTATTTTCAGTATAAAACACGAGGTGTTGAATTATCGGCGGATATGAGGTGTTATGTTCTTGAAGAATTTTTATTTCAAGGACTCTTGCTCAATCAAGCCCAAAAAGACAGTATCGAAGTTTCGGACGGTGAAGTAAAAATGCAACTTGAAAGTCGCTTGCTTATGTATGTCAAGCAGATGGGTGGAGAGGAAGCACTGGAAAAGTATTTTAATAAAACAATACCTGAAATTAAAAAACAACTCAAAGGTATTGTACGTGATGAAATACTTACAAATAAAATGCAACAGCAAATTACCGCCGAAGCAAAAATAAGTCCGGCAGAAGTAAAAGAATTTTTCAAAAGCATACCCAAAGACAGTTTACCTATAATCGAATCCGAAATTGAACTTTCGGAAATTGTAATGTATCCGGAAATATCCGAAGAACAAAAAGAAAAAGCAATAAAAAAATTAGAACGCTACAAAGAAAGAGTCTTAAAAGAAGGTGATGATTTTGCAACCCTTGCCATGATGTATTCAGAAGATCCCGGCAGTGCAAAACTCGGCGGAGATTTAGGTTTGATTCGCCGTTCCGAAGTTGTACCGGAATTTGCGGAAGCGGCTTTCAGTCTGAAAAAAAAAGGTGATATTTCACCTGTTATTAAAACAGATTTCGGCTATCATATTATACAACTTTTAGAACAAAAAGGCGAAAGCGTAAATGTCAGACACATATTAATTACTCCAAAAATACCGATAAGCGTTAAAATAAGCGTTAAAAAAAGACTATCGGAAATTACAGACAGCGTGCGAGCCGGCAATATAAGCTTTTCGGAGGCAGTTAAAAAATATTCCGAAGACCAAAGCAGTAAAAATCTGAACGGAAAACTTGTAAATTATCGAACCGGCAATACCAAATTTACAATATCAGAATTGTCTCCTGAAACTGAAATCGAAATCAGAAATTTAAGAATCGGAGAGATATCATCAGCTTTTGAAAGTATTGATACAAAAGGAAAATCCGTTATTAAATTTATAGTTCTTAATTCTAAAACCAAATCGCATACAGCCGACCTGAAAACTGACTATCAAAAAATAAGCAATATCGCTTTGGAACGAAAAAAAGAACAAATAATTAATAATTGGATACAGGAAAAACAAAAAACAACTTTTGTAAGTATTGATAATTCATACCAAAATTGTAAATTTCGTTTCAAAGATTGGACAAAAAAAAATAAATAATACGGCAAACTATTGCTAATTACTTATTACAAATTTACGAATAATTTTATCGGAATCTGTACTAATAGTCATTACGCAATCAAATATTAAATGACAATTATTGGGTAACTTTGGTATAAACTAAGTACACTTTTGATGAAAAATATTTATATA
>JAOZMN010000243.1:1809-5084 GCA_029934265.1 Bacteroidales bacterium | reverse complement strand
CCGTTCAAATATAACAGAAATCTTAGAGGAATTTCGTATAATGTTTCTTTTAATTTTGTATTCTAAGGTCTTCGAACTATTCAATAAAATCCGTATGTAAAAAATATTTTACATACGGATTTGTTTTATTAAAAAGAAGTCGGCGACTTTACAATTATAAACTTCCGTAATAATTTGAAATTTAAAAGACCTTAGAATTTTTCTATGTGTATTTGTCCGGGAACTTTTTTTGAATTTTCTTTAAAATTATCTTTTTCAAGAAGTTCAACCATTGTATTTATCATATTCGGATTTCCACACAAAAATATATGAGTATTTTCCGGAGTAGGTTTGTATCCCGCTTTTTCTTCAATAACTCCTTTGCTCCACAAATCCTGAATGAAACCTTTATTTCCCGTCCACGGGGTATGCTCGCTGTCCCAATCCGTAATCGTAGGGATATATACAAGTTTATCGGTAATAGTTTCAAGCAAATTCAGTTCGGATTTATATCCCAAATCCCAAGAGTTTGCAGCTCCTTGTACTACAATAATTTTTCTTTCACCCTTCAATGCGTCTGTTCTCAGCATACTCATGTATGGAGCAACTCCTGTACCGGTAGCTATCAAAATTATATTATTTGTTGTCGGAACTTGTTCGAGAGTAAACATTCCCACAAATCGAGTTCCCAAGCCAATTCGGTCTCCTATTTTCAATGAAAATATTCTTGGTGTCAATGCTCCGGAGCGAACCAACGTAATGTAAAATTCGATGTATTCCTTTGTTTTTGAAGAAGATGCAATAGAATATGCTCTTTTTACGAGTTTTTCGGGATTTACATCTTTAAATTCGGCTGTTGCTTCGGCACATCTCGGTACAGAAGGAGGTAAAGACAAAGCGACAAATTGTCCTGCCTTAAAATCCGGCAATTCCCACCCGTCCGGAGAAATTCGGATTATTTTCATACTCGGTGATACTTGTACTATCTGCGTAACTATTGCGTTAAGTTCATTTTCCATATTTGATATATTATTGAACAATGATAATTGTTCATTGTAATTTGTTAATTGCTTATTCTATTCCGCTGTAATATTTCATAAATTGTATTCTTTCCAAAGCACTTGGGTCGGATACTGATTTATAATTCATTTTACCTTTAAATTCTTCTATTGTATTGAATTTTTTACGTTTCATCCATTGCTCAATTTCTTGAAGGATTTTATTTATTTCGTTGTTTCCGTTTTTATAGAAAACTGATACTAATTGAGTTGCGTTTGCTCCGGCAAGTATTTGTTTAATTACGGCCTCTCCTGTATGAATACCTGTAGATGCAATTATTTCGGCTCTGATATTTTCCGACATTATTGCCACCCAACGCAACGGAGTAGTATATTCTTCGGTACTACTGAAAACGTTCGATGAATTAATCATTAATTTTTCTATATCAAAATCGGGACTGTAATATCTGTTAAACATCACGAATGATTTTACTTTTTTTGTCCAATCCAAAGTTCTTATAAGATTGCTCAATCCTGCGGAAAAAGTATTCATTTTAATTGAAAGCGGAATTTTAACTTCACTGCTTACTTTTTCGATAATATCAAAATAAACTTTTTCGTAATCCGAACTTTTTCTGTCGATATTTGTTGGCAAATTAGAAATATTCAATTCAATAGCATCAACTCCGGCATTTTCTATATTTTTGGCAAAAGATGTCCAAGTTTTGGCTGAAACGCAATTAATACTTGCAATTACCGGAATATCTACGGCTTTTTTGGTTTCCTCGACAAGTTTTAAATATTTCGTCAGATAATCTTTTTTGATATGGCTTCTGATATAGTCATGTGCTTCCGGATAGTCATATTCATTTATAGAAGAATCCTTATCGGCTTCGCTGATAATTTGTTCTTCAAAAATAGATTTCAGAACTATTGCTCCGACATTGTTTTTTGCAAGTTCTACATTTTTTTCTACCGAATTAGTCAATCCGCAACTTCCTATTATTATCGGATTTTTAATTTTAATTCCGTTGTATGTTGTTGATAAATCCATAAATTGATATTTTAATTGTCAATAATAAAAGTATTTAATATTGAGTTCAGTCTAAAAAGTATATTTTTTCACAATCAGACCCTTAGGGTCTTAATTAAAAGACTGTAAATCAATTATTTAGATTCATTAAATTTTGTTAAATCAAACCCTAAGGGTCTTTTTATACCGAACTCAATATTGATGCAAAATTAATAAAAAGAATAAATTTATTTTTGTTTTATTGATACACCTTATATTAAAGGTTGAAATTGTCTTTGCTTCATTTCTCTGTCCAACAAGAAAAGTCCTGTACCTTTCCCATCTATCATCATCAAACTTTTAAGAATATCCGATACGCCTGCTTCTTCCTCAACTTGTTCTTTTACAAACCATTGCAAAGTATTAACTGTTGCATGATCTTTTTCTTTGAGTGCCAAGTCGAATATATCGTTTATTGAATTTGTTATCGACTGCTCATGTCTTAAAACATGTTCAAAAACATCAATAATTCCGTTCCATTCTGTTTGCGGAGTTTCGATGGAAATTAATTTAACTTCAGCTCCTCGGTCAATTATATATTGAAAAAGTTTCATGGCGTGGGCTTGTTCTTCCTCAAATTGTACTTTCATCCAGTTTGAAAATCCGGATAAATTTTGAGTTTCCAAATAAGCAGCCATCGACAAATACAAATAAGCACTGTAAAGTTCTGTATTTAATTGTCTGTTAAGTTCTTTTAATACGTTTTCTTTCATTTTACTTAAAAAATTTAGATTTATTCTACAAAATTACAAAAAAAAAAAGCTCCGCAAAACAATTTACGAAACTTTAATTTATAATAATTTTTAATGACGTAAAATCGCATGTGTAAAAACTTAAATCTATATACTTAATAATCCATACTGTCATATAAAAAATCAAATTATTTGTCTGCATTATTCTACTTCTACCACAATTTCATCGCTTTGCCACAAACCGTGTTTTGTACAATAAGCCATTCCGGTAAGTTTTAGTTTTTTTGTCGGTACTATTAAAAAATCAACTTCTGCGTGTGCGGGTGCTCCACCTTGTGCTCCGGCAGTAAAATTGACTTGTGCCAACATTGTTTCGCCACTCCAAAGTTGTATCCATTGAATATAGTGGTCGAAATCGTCGGGGTGCAAATATTCGTTTCCTACTTTTACGTTTACTTTAAATTTTTCTCCTTTTTTTGCAGTGTTTTCACAACTTACAAAAGCTGAATGCCTGTCTATATAATCTTTCTTTGT
>JAOZMN010000243.1:0-1799 GCA_029934265.1 Bacteroidales bacterium | reverse complement strand
ATCTCTGTCGAGTGTTGAAATATCAACGTATTTATTTATTTTCATATCGTTTTTATTTTTAATGATGATTATTTAATGTGTAATGATACAATGATTTAATGGTGTAATATTTTTTGTTATTATTGTACCATTATATCATTGTACCATTGAATAATTATTTACAGTTTTCCTAAATATTCTGCTACACCTTCGGCGGTTGCTGTCATTGCCTCTTCTCCCGGTTTCCAATTTGCAGGACAAACCTCTCCATTTTTCTCGAAATATTGAAGAGAATCCACCATTCTGAGAGCTTCATCAATGCTTCTTCCCAATGGAAGGTCGTTTACAACTTGATGTCTTACAACTCCGGCTTTGTCGATAAGGAATAATCCTCTGTATGCAACCGGTGCACCTTCAAAATTTGCGTTTCCCTCTTCGTCGTAACTCCAAGTTCCGGCAAGTACTCCGTAATTTTCGGTGATTGTTTTTGAAAGGTCGGAAACTATCGGATATTTTACACCTTTAATTCCTCCGTCTTTCAACTCTGTATTCAGCCAAGCCCAGTGCGAATATTCAGAATCAACCGAACAACCGACTACTGCTACACCTCGTTTTTCAAATTCTTCAATTTTATCTTGAAATGCAATAAGTTCCGTCGGACAAACAAATGTAAAATCCAAAGGATAGAAAAAGAATACAACTTCTTTATTTCCGATATATTGTTCCAATGAAAATCCCGGTTTCATCTCTCCTCCGTTTACTACTGCTGTTGCTTTAAAAAGCGGTGCTTTTTTTCCTACTAATGACATATTGTTTAATTTTTAAATTATGAATAAAATGTTAATTTGAAATTGTTATTTGAGTTCAGTCTAAAAAAAATATTTTTTCGCAATCAGACCCTTAGGGTTTTAAGTAAAAGCTTGTAAATTAGATATTTAAATTTGTTGAATTTTGTTAAATCAAACCCTAAGGGTCTTTTTATACCGAACTCTTATTTGTTCATTGTAAAACAGTTACTGCAAATTCCTTTTATAAATAATTGAGTTTCTTCTATCTTATAATTATTTATTTCAGTAAAAACTATTTCACTGTTATTATATTCAAAATCAAATATTTCTCCGCATTTTCTACATTTAAAATGACCGTGAGTTTTTACGTTTGCATCGTATCTGAGTTCATTATCTTCAATACTGATTTCTTGAATTATATTTTTCTCTCTGAATAATTTCAAGGTATTATAAACAGTCATTTTAGAAAGAGTCGGAATTTGTTTTACCAATTCATCAAAAATAGTATTAACCGTCGGGTGATTTTTATTCTCTGCAATATATTCATAAATCTTTATCCTTTGAAATGAAGATTTTACTTCATTCAATTTAAGAAAATCATTTATGTTTACAGATAAATTCATATTGAGTACAAAATTATAATAATTATAATTAAAAACAAAATCTTTTTTAATTATTTGTCCAATAAAAATCAATTCTACAATAATAAGACTCTAACTAATTAATATTCAAACAATATCATCATTAAAAATTAAATACCGGCAATCAAATATTTAATTACATATATAAATATGTTATTAAAATATAAAAAAACAACTCAATATATTTTTTAGAAACCGGTATCATATATATATTTGCAAAAAATTTATAATTATTAATCAAATAAAAAAGTTTTATGTTTATTTTAATGGTAGTAATTTTTGTTCTGGGTTATGCAATGATAGCTCTTGAACACCCACTCAGGATTGATAAAGCCGCTTCGGCTCTCTTGATTGGAGTACTTACTTGGGTTGCTTATATTATTGGTTCGGT
>JAOZMN010000242.1:296-5089 GCA_029934265.1 Bacteroidales bacterium | reverse complement strand
TCGGTATAAAAAGACCCTTAGGGTTTGATTTAACAAAATTTAACAAATCTAAATAATTGATTTACAGTCTTTTACTTAAAACCCTAAGGGTCTGATTGTGAAAAAATATACTTTTTAGACTGAACTCATATAATAGACCTATTCAATAAATTGAAACGATTAAATAATCTTATAGTACACCCTCCGAATTTGATCGGTTCTTTTTTAAGGAATGTGATTTGGCGTGTAAATACCGAAAAAAAAATCTTGTATCTGACTTTTGATGACGGTCCGGTTCCGAAACTTACCGAAAATTTACTTGATATTCTCGACAAATATAAAGCAAAAGCAAGTTTTTTTTGTGTCGGCGAAAATGTCTCAAAATATCCCGAAATATATAAAGAAATCATAAATCGGAAACACTTATCCGGCAATCATACTTATTCGCATCTGAACGGCTGGAAAACTTCCGGTAAAATTTATCTCGATAATATCCGAAAAGCAGAAAAAGTAATCAGTTCCGATTTTTTTCGTCCACCATACGGAAAACTCAATCCGTATGTAAGTTCAAAAATAACAAAGCTGTACAAAGTGGTAATGTGGGACGTGCTTTCAATGGATTTTGACAATCGTATAAGTCCGCAAAAGTGCTTTGAAAACGTTAAACATTTTGCAAAAAAAGGCTCTGTAATTGTTTTTCATGATAATTACAAAGCTCAAAAAAATATGCTGTACGGACTTGAAAAAACTCTTGATTTTTACGGTAGTGCAGGATATGTTTTTAAAACTTTACCTGTTTAATTCAATTTCCTGTAAGTAATTTTTGTTATAACTTTTTCAATAATTTTTTCGGTACGCTCTTCCGGAATTAATGTTATTTTTTTACCGGTAAGTTTAACAATACCGATTTTTTCTTCACTCTCGAAGCCTTTTATTTTCAAATAAAGTATTTTATTTTCTTTATCGTAACGCCAAGTACCAATTTCTTCTTTCCCTGAATTATTAAATCCGGAGCGTACAAATTTTCCATCCTTCTTTAATATAATTATACTTTTAGGAGAAGTATAATTTATAGTCGGTGATTTTGATTTTTCGATTTTTGTTCTTTCAAGTTGTAGAACTTTCCATTTTCCTTCCGGAAAATTTTTCGATTTACCGGAACAGCATGATTTTTTCAAACTGAATTTTTCGGAAACGGTATAAGTTTTTTTTACTTGCGAAAAAATTTCGGTAACAAATTCGGTATCGCTTAAACTTCCAATATTTATAGTATCTTTAATATAAAAAGGTGCAGTTGCGAGTATTATTTTTTTATCATTCTTTAAATATTCCCATTTTCCTTTTTCGGCATAAGGCGTAAATCCTTCTCTAACAAAAGTTCCGTCTTCGTTGAAAGTTAAGATAACTTTTTTCTTCAATTTGTCTATTTTTTCTTTTTGCCTTTCTGTTTCTTTTCCGGAAAGTTTTTGAGAGCTTTCATAATTTGCCATTTTCCATACTCCGACAAGTGTTTGTGCCGACCCGAGATACGATATTATTACAAATAATACTGTAAATAATTGTACTTTATAATTTTTCATGTTTTTAATTATTGAGTTCCGTCTAAAAAGTATATTTTTTCGCAATCAGACCCTTATGGTTTTAATTAAAAGACTGTAAATTAAACATCTATATTCGTTAAATTTTGTTAAATCAAACCCTAAGGGTCTTTTTATACCGAACTCATTATTTTTTCAAATTTTCGAGCTGTTTTTGAAGTTCGCTTATCATTTTTTCCTGTTCGATATTTCTTTGTTGTTCTTTTATTAACTCTATTTCTTTTTCTTTCAGTTTTGTTTCTTTTTCTTTCAGTTTTGTTTCTTTTTCTTTCAGTTTTGTTTCTTTTTCGATAATTATTTTTTCTTGTTTCAATATTTTACGTTCTTTCTTTTCTAAATCTTCAAGAACTTCATCTTCAATATCCATCGTTTTACGAATTTTTTTATCGCCAATGGCTTTTAAAAGTTGTCTTATTACGGATTTATATCTTTGCGGATAATCTGCTTCATTAATGTTTACTTCCTGTATTTTACTTCCTGCTTCAAAAATACTTAATGCTTTCTCTAAGTCATTACGTCTTTGTTTTTTAAGTGCCGGAATTTGAACAATTATACTATCGTGAGTGAGTGTTTCAATAAATAATTCTTTACCTTTAAGCTCGTTTCCGTTATAGTTGTCGAGATATTGTCGTTTAATTCTTATTATCGGAATATCTTTATTATTATCTAAACCATAACCGAGAAAATAAATTGTAATTATCGGTAAAGGAATTATTTTGTCGTCTTTTTCGATTAAATTTTGCTTTGAAGCGTATTGTTCGGCAAGATATTTACGAAAACGAATTAAATCGGTTGTAAATTTTGCTTTTTGAATTTCTATTAGAACTACAAGTTTTTTACCGTTTTTAAGTATAATTTCAGCTTTAAAATCAACTCTGTAAACTGTCAATACTCGGTTTTCCAAATCGGTTGAAAATTCTTGCGGTCGTAATTCAAGCGAATTAATTTTTACTCCGACAAGGTCAGAAATTAAGAGTTTTGCTATCTTGTTATCGGACATCAAATATTTGAAAACAACATCGTAAATAGGATTTGCTATTTTTGTCATAATTATTTTTAAAAGTATCTGTAGAATATATACAGTGGCTAAAAATCTCAATTTTACTTCACCAATTTATTTTCCAAAACATAAGTACTTATTTGTAAAGCACCTTCTTCGGTATATCCGAATTTTATTTGTAAATTTTTCAGCATCAGTTCAATGTCTTTTCTAATTCTGCTTCCTGCTTTTTTGTATTTCGGTTTTCCGTATGCCAGCAATGCTTCCTTGAAATTATTGTTACCGGTATAATGTGCAATGGCATTTTGCTTTAAACTTTGTGTATATCTGTAAAATAAATCTTTGTACTGCTCGGTTTCGGTTATATCTTTATTTTTAACATTTATTTCTTGTGATAAAGTTTTTCTTATATAAGTATTGTGTTGCTGTTTTCTGAAATTTTCTCTGACTTTCATCGTTCCGGTTGCCCCTGTAAAAATAGCTTCAAAATTCTTAAAATATTCAGTGGTTATTTTTATTTTTTTCTTGGTATAGCTACAAATTACAGTTTCTCCTATATCAAAATTTATGGCATAAATATAATTCAAAATATCTTTTGAAATTTGTTTTTCGTTGTAATAATATATTGCTTCATTAACTTCTTCTACAATATTACTGTTGTATAATTTTACAAGCGAAGCAACAAAATCAGGCGGAATATCTTTTTTGTCTTCTTTGGTTAAACCATCAAAATATTCAATAATCATATTCATATCTATGTACTTATCTCTCTTGCTGAATTTGGAATAAAAATTATTAAATAAATTTAAAGATTTTCGTCCTGAAAGTCCCGATTTTCCTTCTAATGCAGAAGCATCTATTATTTTTTTCTTCACATCAAAACTATAACTTTTTCGGTCTTCTTCTTTCAGATAACTTATTTTTCTGCCTCCATATATATCCATTTTCATCAGAAGTAAATCTTTGTCAATATAATTTTTATAAAAATTAATATCTTTGAGCCAGAAAAGAAAAGTAGAATGATTTTTAATAAGTCGAGAAGAAATAATAATTTTTGTAAAATTTTCGAGTACTCTCGGAAGAAATTTATCCGCCACTTTATTCCCGAACTTATTTTTATATATCCTTGCTTCGGTGCTAAAATCCAATACATAAGGAATATGAAGAGTTATCACTCTGTCTTTGAAGGATTTAATGTTTTCATAATGCTTTTTATCTTCCGGATTTACAAGTCCCATAAATAAAGTTTTGACTCGCTCTTCAATTAGTCCGACTTTATGAACTCCGTCGCTTATTATTCCGTGAAAACTATTTAACCTTGTGATATTTTGGTCTTTAATATCCATTAAAGCTAAAATTCCTTGATTTGTTTGAGCCAAATATGAATGTAAAAATTTCACCTCGTCCGACGAAAAAAGATTGTTAATGGAATCTTGAAGTTTTTTATTTACAATATCATGTCTGACTATAGGGTCGCCGGGATTAAAAACACTTACTCCTTTTCCGAATTGTCGGTCGTAATTTGTCGGACGTGCATAAATCATTTCAAAAACCTGCATCGGGTCGCCGAGTTCATCGTGCAATAAAGAAGTAAGCGAATTACAAATATGACAAGGTGTATCTTTGAGTACCCACCTGTATTCCTGTGAGTTAAACAATATTTCTTTAAAACCTTCATCGGTTATCAATTCGTCCAAAAATTCTTTTCTTCTGCTTAACGGAATTTGCAATATCGGGTGGTCGTGGTTCGGACAAGAAAAATCTATCGTATCCGATTTCTTTTGTGATAAATATTCAGCTTCGGATATATTCAGATTCTTGTTTGTTTTGACAATATTTCTGATTTGTTTTTCGAGATGATTAACACCACCTATAATTTTTTTGTCGATACGCCAATATGTAGAATACATAAGCCCTTCGGGAGTTCTTGTATATTCCTCGAATTTGTGAAGCAAGTTATTCAAAAAAGTACTTTTCCCGCTTCCGGGAGGTCCTTCAAAAAGATAAATCCTGTTACTTTGTGCTCCTTTTCGGATACTTTTGGCAAGCGTCATAAATCTATTGGCAAAAAGTCGGTCGGCAAAAAACGGATTATCACATTGCTCCACAAAAAGCTCCGAACAGTCATAATCGGCAAAACCGATTCTTTGAGTGCCTGTATCTGTATCGACATCGGCTTGTGGGATATAATATTTAGTCATATCCTCAAAAAGCTG
>JAOZMN010000242.1:0-286 GCA_029934265.1 Bacteroidales bacterium | reverse complement strand
AGAAAATACTTTAAAAAATATCTCGAAAAACCAAACGAGGACTTATGGAAGACATATAAAGAAAATCGTTAAAATTTACCGGATTTTTTCTTTCTTTATCTCTAATTCTGTTGCTTAAATTTATCAAGGCTTCCAAACGTTCGGCTTTTTTCCGAATATCTGTCATGGTTTCTTGTTGCATAGCGAATAATTTAGACTGTAATTTGTGAAATTTTATTCATTTCAAAAATACGCATTTTATACCATTTTTTAATATAAAATTTTCTTTTTCGCAAGTTTAACTAAA
>JAOZMN010000611.1:1004-1381 GCA_029934265.1 Bacteroidales bacterium | reverse complement strand
GCTTTAGGTATTGTCATGGTTTTCAATTTTTAGTTTCTTATAAACTTTCAATAATTTTTTTTGGACTCCTTTTGGAGTTTTGTTGTTTGAGAGGAAATTTGTTATTAATTCCCGAATTATGCCGTCCGGGTCTTTCCACTTTTTTTTGTTTTTTGCCATTTTATTTAATTTAGTGTGAATATAAAAGGCAGCTCAAATAAATTGAGCTACCTTAATCGGGACTTATTTGCCTAAACTTTTGCAACCTATAATGTTGCCTGTTTTATCTCTGACAACCTCAGCTGGCACGAATAAATCGCCCCTGTTAGGTAATGCATTCTTAACAAGTTGAGATACTATGTAGCAAGTGTCTTCTCTGAAATAAGGAAGATTTTCAT
>JAOZMN010000611.1:0-984 GCA_029934265.1 Bacteroidales bacterium | reverse complement strand
GTAACTGCTAACCTAATAGGCTCGTCTGTTTTTACGTAAGTTCGTAAAATATTTCCGTCTGCATCAACTATGTTAATAGGATGCGGTGTTTTGTTAATAATATTCATAATGATATATTTAAAGTTGAAAATTTATTTACTTGGGCAATATATAGTGCCTCTCGGCTTTGGAGTACCTCCGCTAATTTCTTTTTCTTTAATTTTTTTCATTGTTAAGTATTTTAAATAAATAAAAATATGCATGTTATGATTGTTGTTGCAGATAATAGGTAAAGAACTATTTTTTGCCAATGATGTTCGGGGCAGAGAATCTTTTTTAAAAGTTTACTAAAAAACCCATCATTATCGCAACCGTCGATCTGGCATTTGCCATCATATTTTTTCATAGTCTGATTTTATTTCGATTAGTGAATTTTGCATATCTACAACTTGTTGTCTAAATGCAAAATATAATATTTCAACATAAGCGTTTATCGCTTCTGTGCTGAAGTTTGCAAGTCTTGAATGTGGGTATCTGAAATCTTGTGCAAGAGTTTCATTAGTTTTTTTTGAAACTCCTGGTAATTTCTGACATTTCGGATAAACGAAATCATCTCTATTGTGAATACTTTTAGTTTGAATAATTTTAGGGAAGACTTTTTGAATAAAATCTAATTTACATTTGTTAGATGTCTTACAAATTTGTACTTTCGTCATAGTTTTACATTTATTGTGTTACTAATTGTAAGACAAAAGTAAAAAAAATTACATTGAAAGGAAATAAATTGCTTTTTAAAATAGAAAGAAGTTTCTATTTAGATTAATTATAAATAAAAATGACTGAAATAGAGCATATTAAGGAAATGTTAAAAAAGGAAGATATAACTGTAAAAAAATTGGCAGCTAAAATAGGTATGTCAGAACGAGGAACTCATATAATGCTAAAAAGTGGAGATATGAAATTATCTACTTTAAAAAAAATAGCAATGGTTTTTAAAGTGCCAAT
>JAOZMN010000241.1 GCA_029934265.1 Bacteroidales bacterium | reverse complement strand
AAAAAACAAGTTTCAGACAGAAAAAAACAAATTTTCAAAAAAAACAGAAAAAAAACAAGTTTCAAACAGAAAAAAAACAAGTTTTAGACAACTGCTTTTTTCCTAAAAAAAACAACGAAAAAAAAGCAAGTTTCCGACAAAAAAAGCAGATATTATAAATTTCTCCCTGGAATAATAGTCAAATTATCATAAAATCTTACTTCTTTCCTTGTTTACAAAAACTTCATGATATTGTAAACAAATGTTTACCTTTGTTTACAGTATTGTAGATTAATGGTTTACACTGTTTACAGATTTTAAATAATTGTTGTTATTGGTTGTCAGATTACATAATTCCAAAATTCACTTAAAATTTCCTCAAAAAACATAATATATTCTATAAAAGTGTTTACAAGTTCTGTAAACCAGACATTTATATAAATATTTTCCTAAAACACACCTTTGTAAACGTAAACTGTTTTTGTTTATGGTAAAAAAAGTCGTATATTTGCCAAAATATATAAATATAAGCTATGGAAACAAAAACAGTATCGGCAAGAGTGCCTGTGAAATTCGCAAATGAATTAAAAAATTGGACTTCGGCAAACGGTAAAACGGTGTCGGAGCATCTTGTTGATGTATTTGCAACTTTGGACAATGAAACATTTTTACCGAAGACAAACGAGGTAGAAGTAGAAGAGGAGACACAAGGTATATTGTTATCCCTTGGCGGTGGTGGTGCTATTGCTCTTTTAACCTATAAAGGTATTATGGCATTACTCAATGAAAAATATCCTACATTAAGCAATGAAGATACAAAACTATATGCTATTGCAGGAGCTTCCGCTGTTGGATTGCTCGGAGGAATAGGAATACACAAATTAATAAACAATTAAAAACAAAACCATGAAAGAAGAAACATTAGTAGTATTATTAACCCAGAGTAAAGCAGTAAATTATGCTGTTATTTTTGGGCTGTCAGTAGCTTTTTTACTCGTTGTGAAAAATCAATTTAATATTTGTAGAAATAAGGATATAAACACTGTTAAAAAGCGAGAGCCGTTTTTTAGTAAGCTGTTTTATAAGTAAAATATTTTCCTTTATATTTCTGTTGTTAAAGCCGTAAAAGTTCTGTAATAAGACTTTTAACGGCTTTTTGTGGTTTATTTACTTGATTTATCATTTATTATAGTAGATACTAATTTTTTACCTGCTTCTACAAAGTTTCCTTTATATTCATAGTCCGGAAATTGCTGTTTCATACCATAGTGCAATTTTATTGCTTGCAGTAAAACATTCATTTGACGTATTTTTTTTATTTCAATATCAGATATATCAGTTTTTCCCTCTTTTACACCCTGCAATATTTTTAATAATTCAATACTCACTAATACTTGTTCTCTACATTCACAGTCCAAATCACTATCCTGTTTTTTTTCCATTCCAAAAAAAGTACCTATCGGGACTTCTAATACTTCTGCAATTTTTTCTAAGACTGATACTTTAAAATCACCTCTTTTAAGTGCTTTACCAAGCGCTTCAGGAGACATATTAATTTTTTCTGCAAGTATTTTTTGACTAATACTATTTGACTTTAGTATTTGTCGAATTATTAAAGATATATCTGTTTTCATTATTAAAGGGGTTAAAGTATAGACTAAATGTAAAGTAAATCGACCTTTTTTACTTATTATTGATTTTTTATTTGCTTTCGTAGATTATTTGTTATAGTTTTGCATTATTCAATTAACAAATCTATTTAATAATCTATTAAAAAACTAATAATTATGACTTTTTTTCAATATTACAAAGAATTAGAGGGTTTAGTTTCTAAAAGAAACTTCCGCAAAGAAATAATAAATCGGACTAAAATAGAACCCGGAACATTTTATACATGGCTACAACGAAAAAAAATACCTCTATTAGCACAAGGTGTAATATCAGAGTATATGAAAACATCGCAAACGGAATTATTCCCAGAAAACAGTATAAATAAACAATCACATGACATTTAAAGAATATTACTACAAACTCGACCGTCTCAACCGAATAGAAATTAAATCGCAAATAATAAGACGGCTTGAAGTTCCTCAAAATGTATTCTATTCATGGTTTGATGCTAATTGTACATTATTTCAACCGCAAAAACATCAGCAGTTAGCAATAGAACGAATTACTGGTATATCATCGGACAATTTATTTCCAACAAAAACAAGATACAATAAAAATACAAAAGAAACAACTTTATTTTTTAACTAATTAAAACACAGCATTATGAATTTATTTAAGAAGACAACACAACGAAAAAAGAGAATTGTTAAGTTAGAACAATTATTAGAAGAGGCAAAGACAAACTTACGGGAAGAAAAAAAACAACATCAATTTATTGTCGATACTTACAAATTTCTCGTGGAAAACCAACACAAAAATAACAGAACTCTTATAAAACACACAGAAAGACTTTTTGCAGAACTGGAAGAACAGCAACGAAACGGCATAAAAAACACCCCTATTAAGTCGGGCGGACAATAAGGGTGCAGTTTTTACATTTAAACAAACTTTGCAACTCTAACTACAAAGTAAGATGTTGCAAAGTTAATAATTTAACTTTTAAAAATAAAAAAATCATGAGTAGAGTAGCAACACTACCGGCAAAAAAGGAAATAAACCTTTTTACAAGTTCAAAAAATGTAGATAAAAGTATTGTCGATGAAATTACAAATGGTATAAGGCAAGCTAAGAGAATAAGTATAACAGGGGCAAAGGGTTTTAATATCGGGCTTTACAAAAAGTTTACCGACCTAAATATAGATACAGTAATGTATTTGTTTCATCAGTACGGTTTTGAGAAACCCGAAGTACAAACAACATGGGATAATAAACTTTATATTCAATCTGAAACAAGACCAAAAAAGAACATAATAATACAGGTAATATCGGAAGAGTGGGACGTTAATTTGCTCCCCAATGATGTGAAAGAATTTATATAAAAATATAATTTTATGAAATTCACTCACCGTTTTCAGACGGTTGCAATACGGTATCTGTACGGTTAAAAGACGGTAGTTACACGGTAGATGTACGGTATAAACACGGTATAAAATACTTACTTTTAAGCACTTTGCAATTATTCAGATTACTATCTAAAATTATCTTGTATTAAATGAAAAATAAAAACACTAACCAATTAAATAAACAAACATTATAAATAAAAAAGAATGGAACAAAAAACAACTATTGAATTTCCTGAAATAGTGGAAATTAACAAAAAACTTGATTTACTTCAAGAGTTACAGACTAAAAAAAGTCAAGGAATACAAACCTTTGATATGGTAAGTGCTAAACGTATGGGGACGTTATTAGACCTTTCAACACAGACACTTATAGGATATGTTAAACTCGGATATTTTAATAATTACAGTTTTGACAGGAAACTATTTTACAGCTTGTCGGAAGTAGAAACTTTTTTAAAAAATAACCGAAACTAACAGGACTTAGGAACGGTTACAAGTTTTTTTCAAACATATTACAAATATATGAATAATATCCCAAATACTGCCAAAAGCAATGCAAAAGATAGTAAACTTGCAAGTATAAAGAAAAAATATCTTCTAAAAATTACAGACGAAGTTAAAGAGCCTCCTATATGTTTATCAATAGTACAGGACGGTAAAGAAACAATCTTTGGGACTTTAGGAAATTTCAGTGTTATATCTGGGAAACCAAAAAGCAGAAAAACTTTTTTTGTTTCTGCCTTAGCAGGGGCGACACTTGTCAATAATAAAACATATCTAAATATAAAACAAAGTTTTCCAAAGGATAAAAAAAAGATATTGTACTTTGATACAGAACAGGGCAATTTCCATGCAAGACGTGTAATAAAGCGAGTACACAAAATTGCAGAAATGCCAAAAGATAAACATTCAGATTTATTTCAATACTATTTACTGAAAACTATATCTGCAAAACAAAGGCTTGAAATTATTGATACAATTATTATGGGAGAGAAGAATATAGGGCTTGTAGTTATAGACGGAATAAGAGACCTTGTTACTTCAATAAATGACGAAAAAGAAGCTACTTTGATAGCAACGTATTTAATGAAATGGGCAGGTATAAAAAATATTCATATAATAAATGTACTACACCAAAACAAAGGAGATACCAATATAAGAGGGCATTTGGGCAGTGAATTAGAGAATAAAGCAGAAAGTGTAATAAGTATTGTTAAATTTTCCGAAGATGATAATTTTAGCAGTATTGAGCCTAAAAGTATGCGAGACACCGAATTTAAAAAATATTCTTTTGCTATAAACGATGATAATATTTTGTATGAAGTTGAGAACCCAGAAAACGGAGGGGGTACAAAGCAACCCAAACACAACGAATATACAGATACGGAATACAAAAAAATAGTTAGTCGTGTTTTTGAGAAATATCAAAGTAGAAAATATAAAGATGTAGTACAAGAAATAAAAGGAGCTGTAGCAGTAGGAGATAACAAGGCTAAAAACATTTTAACATTTTTAAAAGACTATAAAAGATATATACTTTATAATAAAAATCATAAAAGTTACAGTTCAAATATAGACAACCTTAATTTTGAGTAGTTTAAGCAATTAAACTACTTTTTTTATTTATAATCAAATATTTACAGCATATCGGTTTAGTAGCCAGTTTAATTAAACTAAACCGCTTAAACTCTATTAAATCAAGGTTTTGAGCTATTTTTTATAAAAATATAATTAAACTGGTTTAGTTTAACTAATGATATAAGGACAGGTATTAAACTAAACCACTTAAACCGCTGATTACCAACAAACAAAGTGGTTTAGTAGTTTTTTGCTATTGAAAAAAGAAAAAATGAATACAAAACAAGCTAAGAAAATACAGATAATCAGTTACTTACAAAATAACAATGTACTTCCTGTAAGTGAAAACAAAGGAAATTATTTTTATTTAAGTCCAATAAGAGACCAAAAAGAAACCAAAGCAAGTTTCAAAGTAGATACAAAATTAAATTTATGGTATGATTACGGTTTAGGTTCAGGAGGTGATATAATTAATTTATGTATGCAGCTGCATAATACAAATGTAAGCGGTGCATTAAAAATACTATC
>JAOZMN010000240.1 GCA_029934265.1 Bacteroidales bacterium | reverse complement strand
TCGGCAGTTAGTCCGTTTTTATTGGGATTGCCGGCTATTGCCACCCAGTCTCGTTTTTTTGAAAGTTTGGAATAATCAAATTTTACAAGACAGCCGTAACAATGAGGTGCCCAAGTTGCATGACCACAATAACAATCCATTTTATCTATGTGAATACCAATATGTTGCATTGCAATTTTTCCTTGGTCTGAAAATCCGTCTTCGTCTGCAATTTTTTTCAGCGGGTCAAATTTTATATCCTTACCGGAAGCCGAATATAAAATTATTTTGTTGCCGGATTTCACAATATGAGGCATTGCATTTCCTCTGCTTGAAATTAAATATCCGTCGTTTTTCGGAGCAACCCAACCCATTTGCAAATATTTCGGAACGCTTTGAGAAACTCCTCTTGCTTCCCCTGTTTTCGGAACTTTGCCGACAATTTCATCACCATATCCGACAGGCAAATCCCAAGGATATTTTTCCGGTGTACCGTGGCAGTCTTCACACTCGATTTCGACCGCCGCTTGCACGGTTCCGGGCAAATTTCCCAAACCGTGAATGTCGCCGGTTGTATGGCAATCCTGACACAGCATTCCTTTTCGTAAATGAACATCGGATTTAAGATGTATATAATTTTTTTTATGAATTTTCTGCTGATTTTCTCCGCCACCCATAAACGGCGAGCTGTAAGAAGTTTCCATAAGTCCTTCGTAAGAAACCCCGATTCTGCGACCTCTGTTATGACAAGATGTGCAGGTTTTAGTAGGCATTCCGGTATAAGTTTTTCCGTGCAGACTTACTTTTGAATCTCTGCCTGATTGTATGGAATGTACCAGAAGTTTACCGGCTTTCTTTTTATTTATTGTTGAATCTTTCCCTTCGTAAAGTCCTTTGTTTGAATATGGTATATGACAAGAAGCACAGCCCGAACTTCTGTAGTCGCCGTAAGCATTATGCCCTTTCACCCCGATATGGCACCGCTGACATTCGGCTCGCAAATAAGTATAAGCCGTAAGTGCAGGGTTTTCTTCGGCTTCTTCCGGAGTCGGAGCTTCGGGCAAAGCAGACATTTCTTTCGGGAAAACTTGCGATTCTGCTTTTTTGAGTTCTGCAATATATTTTTTGTATCTGTCCGACCCGAGTTGCTTATGAATGTCCACTTCTTTTACCGCAACATTGGCAACATTATGCTCGTAGCCTTGCAATCCGCCGAAACTCCATGCCGTACCCTGTATTTTCCCTGCTTCGGTAAACATCAAAGATGTATATTGAGTATTAACTTGCTCTTTATGACACATTCCGCAAGTCCGTGCGTTTATCCAGACACTCGAAGGGTTGGGGTAAAATTCTTCCGCACCGCCGTTTGCCGATAAATATTCCGGAGAACCGCTGTGTGCTTCTTCTTTTCGTACTGCATCAGGGTTTCCGCCATGGCAAATTATACATTCATTATCTTTATATCCGGCTTTTTCGGCAAGCAGATATATTTCTTGCATCATTCCGGATTTAGGGTTTCGTATCGGCTCAATTCCGTCATGGCAAGTTATGCAATTATTATTTTTAGGATTAGGAAAAATAAGTTTATTTGTATCCGGCTCGTAAATATTTACAACTTTTATTGAACTTTTAGTTGTTTTCTCGATAATTTCATTATTTTTGCTTCCGCAACTAACAATAACAAAGGCTATTATCATAAAAAAAATAGTTTTACGAATATTTTATTTTTCATTATTTTAAAATTTAGTTTGTTGATTGGTACAAAGTAACTCTAAATTTTGACAATTTCAAAAATATATAATTATGCGACCAAATGTAATGACCATCGCAGGTTTCGACCCTTCCGGAGGTGCGGGAATACTTGCCGACATAAAAACTTTTGAACATCATCAAGTTTACGGTTTTGCAGTAAATACAGCAAATACATTTCAAAATGAAAATGAATTTTTATCAATGAAAGTTGTCGATAAGGAAGATATTTCCAGGCAAATCGAAATGCAATTTGAAAAATCGGAGATAGAATTTATAAAAATCGGATTGTTTCCGAATATGAGTATATTTATTGAAATTCTTGATTTTATTTTTAAATTAAATTCAAAAGCAAAATTTATTTGGGACCCTGTTTTGAAAAGTACAAGTGAATATGTTTTTCATAAAAATATAAATCCTGACGATTTAGACATGATTTTATCGAATGTTTATCTGATAACTCCCAATATTCCGGAAGCAAAAATTCTTTTCGGTGAAAATTTTACATTTGAGCAACTTAGAAAACAAAGTGAAATAAATTATGCTAATATTTTGCTTAAAGGAGGACATTCTACTGACGATTATGCGATAGATACTTTATTTGACAGTGGTAAAATAATCGAATACAAAGATATTTTATATAAGGATTATTCCAAACATGGTACGGGTTGCGTACTATCGGCTGCAATTACGGCAAATTTATCTTTGGGATATAATTTGGAAAATGCTTGCGGAGAAGCAAAAAAATATATCACTAAATTTATTTTAAGTAATAAATCTAATTTGGGGTATCATTTTAATAATGAAGATTTTTAAACTTGTCGGAGTTAATTCCTGTCATGTAAATAGTCAAGGCTTCGCTATGTTAATTTAATGATTATTAAGATATTGATATACATTCAATTTGGTTAATTAAGCGAAACCTTGACTTTACACTCTGACTTTATACAATCATTCCTGCTCCTACGGTTTCGTTTGTTCCCTCATCTACAAGAATAAAACTTCCGGTATAACGATTTTTACGATATGAATCGAAGAAAACAGGTTTTGTGGTTTTGAATGAAACACGAGCAATATCGTTCATTTCGATTTTTTTATCGTCATAATTTCTTTCCAAAGAATTAATATCCATTTTAAATTTTATATCCGTAACCATACAACGCAATTCGTTTGTCGTATGTTTTATGAAATATTTTCCTTTTAAAGCAAGTGATTTTTCACTAAACCAACTTATCATTGCAGTTATTTCTTGCGATTGATTCGGTATATTATCTGACTTTACAATCATGTCTCCTCTGCTGATGTCAATATCATCTTCGATAGTCATGGTAACAGATTGAGGAGCGAAAGCTGTTTCGAGAGTTTCGTTTAGAGTATCTATACTTTTAATTTTGGACTCTCTGCCACCGGGAAGAAGGGTAACCTTATCGCCGACATTGAAAATACCTCCGTCTATTCTGCCGGCATATCCTCTGTAATCGTGGTATTTATCAGATTGTGGTCGTACTACGTATTGCACCGGGAATCGTGCGTCTGTATGATTTTGGTCGCCGGCTATATAGATGTTTTCGAGAGTGTGCATAAGTGTTGCACCATTGTACCAATCCATTGTTTTTGAGCGTTTTACAACATTATCGCCTATCAAAGCACTAATCGGTATAAAACGAATATCTTTTACTGCCAATTTTGGTGCAAATTCAAGAAATCGGGTTTTAATTTCCGAATATTTTTCTTCCGAATATTCTACCAAATCCATTTTGTTTACACAAACAACTATGTGCGGAATTTGCAGCAATGAAGCAATATACGAATGTCGTAAAGTTTGTTCCACTACTCCGTGTCGTGCATCAATGAGGACTATGGCAAGGTTTGCAGTTGATGCTCCGGTTACCATATTTCGGGTATATTGAATATGTCCGGGCGTATCGGCGATTATAAATTTACGTTTAGGAGTTGCGAAATATCTGTATGCAACATCTATCGTTATTCCTTGCTCTCGTTCGGCTCGAAGTCCGTCCGTAAGCAGGGCGAGGTTTACGTTTTTTTCGCCTTTTCGCTTACTGCTAAGTTCGATAGCCTCCATTTGGTCTTCAAAAATGGATTTGCTGTCGTAAAGCAAACGACCTATTAGCGTGCTTTTACCGTCATCAACGCTTCCGGCTGTGGTGAAGCGAAGTAATTGCATATCAAGATAGCCTTTTGTACTTTGTTCTGCTGGTGCTGACATATATAATTAGATATTAAAGTCTTACGACCTGTTTATTATTCTGTTTTGTAATATTCCTTAAAAATTAAAAATCAATCCCGACATCATCGGAAGCATCTGAATCATAATCTATTGTATCGCTAAAATCATCAGAATCTGCAAATTGGTCTGTATCGTTTTCCTTATTGCTGTTTCCTTTTCCCGAATTTCCTTTTTTTATGAAAATAACTACCAAAAAGATTACTATTGCTACTAAAATTATTCTTACCATAATTGTTTTATATATCTGTCAAAAAATTATTTAAAGGTGATTTTTCATTTAATACTTCACCGGCAACGATTTGAAAATCGGTAGTTGTAAAGTGCATTGCTTCTAAATATTCTCTAATATCGTGTTTTATTTTATTATCGAATGCTTTTTCCATTGCATTTTTTTCAAAACTTGAAATGCTTGCACCGAATAGAAAAAACAAAATAATACCAAGCACAATGGAAAAAATTATCGGAATTTTCGTATCATCGGAATATGAATTATATACATAAAATGATGCTCCGAACCAAACAATCGAAAGTACAAAGAAAATAAGAGCTATTTTTCCGTTACCGTTCTTTTTTGCTTTTTTAAGCATATTTTCAACGCTTACTATGTAATTTGTCAGACTTTCTTGATCTTGTTCATTCAAATTAGAGCGTTTGGGCAAAGGTGCATTACACGAAAAACATCTTTCTGCATCGGCGGTATTGTCGGCTTTACAAAATTTACATTTCATAGAAATAATTTTACAATAAATAATTTTCAATTAAAAATATCCTTCTTTTTTTCGGTCTTCCATAGCGACTTCGGAGCGTTTGTCGTCGGCTCTTCCTCCTCGTTCGGTTACTCTCGTTGCAGCAATTTCTTTTACAATATCTTCTAAACTGTCAGCTTTTGAAAGCGTAACTCCGGTGCAGGTAATATCACCGATAGTTCTACAACGTACATCGAGTTCTACAATTTCCTCGTTTTCTTTCATCGGTATGCAATCATCTACAGCAAGCCAAGTGCCGTCTCTTTTGAAAACTTTACGTTTGTGTGTAAAATATAAGTCGGGAATTTCGATATTTTCCATAAGGATATATTGCCAAACGTCCATTTCTGTCCAGTTGCTTATCGGGAATACTCTGAAAT
>JAOZMN010000239.1 GCA_029934265.1 Bacteroidales bacterium | reverse complement strand
ATGTTTGCTGTCGGCTCTTGTAACAGTGCCATCGGCTGTTGCGTAAACTTTCGTCCCTTCAGGAGCGGCAAAATCAACGCCGGAATGAAATACCGGAGTTTTATATATCGGGTCTATTCTGGTTCCGTAGCCGTACATCGTATATTTGAAATTAATATTTTTCACGGGTTGTATTGCCGGAATTTGTTCGATATTTTTTATATTTTTATTAAGAATTTTCAACAATATTGCATATTCTTTTGATTGTTTTTCAAGCTGTTTATTTAGACTTGAAATTCGGTTTGAATTTATACCTGATATAGCTTCAATTTTATTATCTTTAAGTAATTCATAAGAATTGATTATCATGGTTGTATCTTCCACAGGGTCGGATTCGAGTATTGCTCTGTGTATTCTTTTGTCTCTTTCTTGAAGTTCTTGAAGAAGTTTGTCCGTTTGAGTTTTTCGTTCCGAAAGTATTTTATATTGCTGAACGAGCAATTTATTTTCTCGTTTGTATTTTCTTTGTTTTGGAGTTTCGCTTACATACGACATTACTACAAAAAGAACAAATGCAATAACAACGGCAGCCATAAGCTGTGTGATAACCATTGTAAATTTTCTTCTTTTATTGTTCCTGACATCTCTGTATTGCAAAGTTTCAGAGTCGAATCTGAATTTACTTTTTCCCATGATTGATTTTTTTGTAGAGATAGGCACAGTTTGCCTTACGTATAATGTTTTTTTGAATTTAATTTACTTAAAAATACAGACTCTATAATTGGTGCTTGTTTATAAAGTGTAGTACGAAATTTATTTTGTTTTTTAACTTATTGAAAAATAAGTACCCTTACAAAAGTTTTCACTTCTTTATTTGTAATAGGTTGATTTGTAGGTGTTTTGTATGAATGCGTAAGTAACATTAAATAAATAGAAGACCTTATTCGTCGCCGAATGAAACTCCTACACTTCTTGCTGCTCTTACAAGTTCGCCTTCCGGATTTACATTTTTATTTCTTCCGATAACATTTTCTAAGTGTGCATAGTGCATTTTATTTCCTTTCAATATTACCATATTTCCATATCTTTCGTCCATCATTAATTCTACTGCTTTCACTCCGTAACGAGTGGAAAGAATCCTGTCGAAAGTAACCGGTGCACCGCCTCTTTGCAGATGTCCCAAAACGGTATTTCGTATTTCATGTTCTTTGCCGACAAGTTTTTCGAGTTCCAGCATAAGCACGTTTCCTATTCCGCCAAGTCGTATCGGGTCGGGACTGTCTTTTACGATTTTACTGACAACTGCTTCTTTATTTTTAAATTTAGCACCTTCGGCAACCACGATAATGCTGAAAAGTTTACCTCTTTTATGCCTTCCGTTAATTTTTTTTATGATATTTTCCGGTTCAAAAGGAATTTCAGGTATAAGAATAACGTCTGCCGAACCTGCGATACCGGATTCGAGAGCTATCCAGCCGGCGTTTCTGCCCATCACTTCGAGTATCATTATTCTGTGGTGCGATTCTGCCGTAGTGTGAAGTTTATCGAGTGCCTCTCTTGCGGTGGTTATTGCCGAATTAAAACCGAAAGTTACATCTGTTACGGCAAGGTCGTTGTCTATCGTTTTCGGTACACCGATAACTTTTACACCTTTTCTTGCAAAATCCCTTGCACTTGTAAGAGTGCCGTCTCCACCGATAATGACAAGAGCATCGACTCCTTCTTTCTTCATGTTTTCGACTGCAACATCAGATACATCTTTTTTTATTTTTTTACCGTTTTCAACAACATTATAGTTGAACAAATTATCTTTATTTGAACTGAAAAGTATAGTCCCTCCTTTGTGCAAAAGTCCGGATACATCTTTATTTTCAAGTTTGACAAAATCATTTCTGTATAAGCCTCGATACCCGAATTTATACCCGACAACTTCAAGTTTATATTTATTTATTGCAGTTTTTGTTACTGCCCTGATAACTGCATTTAATCCCGGACAATCACCTCCGCCGGTTAATATTCCTATTTTTTTAATTTTATTTTCCATTTATAAATTTAGCTCTTAATTATATTTTTGATTATTTTTAATTTACTTTCTAAAAGTTCTTTGTTTTTTGCTTCCGCAATAAGTCTCAAATACGGTTCAGTATTTGAAGGACGGATATTAAACCACCAATCTTTGTATTCTATTCGATAGCCGTCGAAATCAAAAAACGCTTCCGGTTTTTCTTCATTAATGAAGAAATTTTTAACATTTTCCATTACTTCTTTTTTATTTTCTATTTCAAAATTAATTTCTCCGGAATTTTCATAACGTTTTATTTTTGAAATTAGTGTTGAAACGTTTATTCCTTTGGCTTTGTTTCTTGCAAACATATCCAAAAAGATTAGTGCCGCCATAATTCCTGAATCCGAAAAATAGAAATCTTTAAAATAATAATGTCCGGCAAGTTCTCCGCCGAAAACTCCGTTTAATTCACGAAGTTTTTTAGCCGCAAATGCTCTCCCGACTTTCCAAGTATTTGCAGTAAATCTGTCGCCTATGTATTCCGATACTGCTTTTGAGCTTCTTATATCTTGCAAAAAATGTCCTTTTTCATTCGGGAAATAATCGGAAAGCAAAGCTATCAATAAATCAGGCGGAATAAATTCGGAATTTTCATCTGTAAACATTACTCGGTCAGCATCTCCATCAAAAATTACACCAATATCGCATTTTTTTTCGGCAACTTCTTTTTGAAGTGCAACAATATTTTTCGGAATAAGCGGATTGGCTTCATGATTCGGGAACGTTCCGTCTAATTCTTCAAAAATATAATTAACATCGTTACCGAGAATATCTCTGATAAGCAGTCCTGCCATGCCATTGGAACAATCGACACATATTTTTAAATTTGATAAATTTCCAAGATATTGTTTTTGAAAATCAATGTATTCTTCTATAATATTCAGACTTTTAAATCTGCCTTGTTTTTTCGTTATTTCAATTTTTTTATTTTTTACCAAGTCTTCAAGTTTATTCAAACCGTTATGGTATCCTATCGGTTCCGAATTTTTACCGGAAACTTTCAAACCGTTGTATTCTTTAGGATTATGAGAGGCGGTAATCATTATCGAAGCATCGAAATTGAGTTTCCCGGTTGCATAATAAAGCATTGGAGTTGTGGAAATTCCAATGCTTGCAGCGTCTGTGCCGGAATCGGCAATTCCTTTTATCAGATATTCAAATATTTCGGGGGACGACTCTCTTACATCTCTTCCGATAAGAATTTCTTTTGCTCCGGTTATTTCCGAAATAAAAAATCCGATTTTATATACATCTTCTTTATTGAAATCTTTTTTATATACGCCTCTTATATCGTATGCGTGAAATGCTGTCATTTTTATAATTTTTGAAGTTTTGATTTTATTAGGTTTTGAAATTTTGAAAATCAATAAAACTTCAAAATTTCTCAATTTCATAATTTAATTCATTTCCTGTGCAATATTGAATACTTCATTAATATAAATATCTTTTTCGAGTTCTTTGTGCCAACTTTCCATTCGGTTTTGTTTTATGGTGTCGGAATAAATTTTGACTGAATCAGCTTTGAGTACCGAAAATTGCAAATTATATTTGATTTTGCTCATATTCGAAAAGCGTTTAGTTTTATTTTTTCTTTCTTTTTCTTTTGCTCGATATTTTTCCAAATTCAGCGTTTCGATTTCTTCGTCTCTTGTGGCTTTAAGCCAGCCGGCATATTTATTTATAAGCATAAACGAGGTGTCGGATTTAACTCTTTTTTGACTGTTAATTTCTATTTCTTTAAGATTTGAAATACTGTTTGTTTTCGTATAACTTGCCGGCAAAATTTCGTCCCATTCCAAAGGATAATCGAGTTCTTTTTCGCCTATATCCATTTGCGAATATCCGTCGGGAAGGACTATATCGGAACTAACGCCTTTAAGTTGCGTTGCACCACCGTTGATTCTGTAAAATTTTTGAATTGTAAGTTTCAGATTTCCGAAAGGCTTTAATTCTTCGTAACCTCTGATAATTTGGTCGATAGATACAAAACGTTGCACTGTTCCCTTGCCGAATGTGTGTTTGCTGCCTACAATTATTCCTCTGCCGTAATCTTGGATTGCAGCCGCAAGAATTTCGGAAGCCGAAGCACTAAATTCGTTTATCATTATAATTAATTGACCGTCGTAAAGAATGTTTGCATTTTCGTCTTTAAGGACATAAGGCGAGCCTATTCTCGATTTTACTTGCACAACTGGACCTTTTTTTATAAAAAGACCTACGATTTTAACAACATCTTGAAGTGAACCACCACCGTTGTTCCGCAAATCTATTATAAGTTTATCTATATTTTCTTTATTCAATTTTTTGACTTCTTTTTCAACATCTACAGCACAAGTTCTGCCATTTCTGTCGCTGAAATTGGCATAAAAACGTGGTAAATTTATGTATCCTACTTTTTTATTCTTCCCCCCCTTTTTTATTATTGCTGATTTTGCAAATGTTTCTTCAAGAACAATTACATCTCTTATAATCGGTATAACTTTTATGGTTCCGTCCATTTTTTTTACAGTAAGCCGAACTTCTGTTCCTTTTTTGCCTCTTATCATTTGTATAGCATCGTCCATTTTCATATCTACCACGTTTACAGGTTCTTTGTCGCCTTGTGCTACTTTCAAAATAAGGTCGTTTACTTCGAGTTCGCCTTGTTTGTAGCAAGGACTACCCGGAACTATTTTTACTATTTTTATATATGCGTTGGGTTGCGTGAGTGTTGCTCCGATGCCTTCTAATTGTCCGGTCATTTGAATATCAAAATTTTTCTTATCTTTTGGTGCCATATAAGAACTGTGAGGGTCGTAAGCCGATGCGATTGTATTAAAATACATATTTAACAAATCGGAACGGTCTCTCATTTTTACTCTTTTGTACCAATCCTCAAAAGTTTTCAAAACTTCCTTTCTTGATTTCTCTTCAAGCTCTTCATAAGTTTTAATTTCGACCGTTGTGTCATTATCTGCTTTTGCCGTTTCTTGTACTGCGAGCTTACTCGCAAGTTTTGTCATCACCTGATATTTAATATATTTTTCCCAAAATATTTTAAGTTCTTTTTTACTTTCAGA
>JAOZMN010000020.1:5543-17356 GCA_029934265.1 Bacteroidales bacterium | reverse complement strand
ATCAATAGCTTACAATCCTGAAATTTATGCTTATGGAGTAAACCGAAATAATTTGAGTGTAGGCTTAGAAGAAGGTTTTGAATTTATGACTTTATTTTCAAATAAATATAAATTAAGAGACCCTATTAAATGGATAATTTCAATTTATAATAAAGAACTTGAAGAAAAAAGTAAACCTGAAACAAAAACTACACATATCAGCTTAAAAGAAGCAATCAAAATGTTGCTCAATATGTTAGATAATGATGTAACTGTTGATATAGAAAAAGACATTAGCACAAAAGCAGTACAATTCACAGAAAAAAATGGAAAGCCAATAGAGTTTTCACAACTTGCAGATGGTTACAAAAGCGTACTTACTCTAATTGCCGATATGGTTTCGAGAATGTCGCAAACACAAACTTGGGTTACAAAACTTGAAGATTTTTCAGGTACAGTTTTAATAGACGAATTAGATTTATTCCTTCACCCAAAGTGGGCATATAAAATAATGCAAAAATTGCGGGACTGGTTTCCGAGAGTTCAATTTATTATAAGTACGCATAGCCCGGTTTTGATACTTGGAGCAAGCGAAGATGCTATTTTTTATAAAGTTTACAAAGAAGAGGGTGAAACAAAAGTTTCCGAGCCGATAACTGATATTGACAAGTTAAGATTAGACCAAGTTATCACTAATGAAATATTTGATTTAGAGAGTAGCAGGTCGCCACATATTACAGAATTATTAAACAAAAGAACAAAAATACTAAGTCAAGAAACAATTCCAACGAAAGATGAAGTTAATTTAACAGAAATTGAACAAAAATTAGGATATTTGCCTATTGGTGAAACAGAGGAACAACGCAAGGCAAATTCAGACTTAAATCAATTAGTGAAAATGTTAAAAAATTCAGGTGACAATGATAAAATTAAATAAATCAAAGATACCGAAAATTTTAATTGATAAGGGTATTCCTGAAAACAATAAAAATTGTTTGGACTATGATGAGTTTCCAGATAATTTTAAGACAGGAGAACAGAAATTTAAGTTTAAAAATAAAATATATGCTGACAAAACAACAATAAAAGAACAATTAAAAACAGACCAAAATAATAAGTGTGCTTATTGTGAAACAAAATATGAATTGATGTTTGGAGACGGAGATGTTGAGCATTTTAGACCTAAAGGTTCGTATAAACAGGAAAGGGACGAAAAATTGAATTACCCAGGATATTATTGGTTAGCTTATAACTGGAATAATTTATTATTTAGTTGTGAAAGATGTAATCGTAAGCATAAAGGTAATTTATTCCCTATTAAAAAAGGAACAAAAAGAATTGCAAATCATAAAAGTCTGAAATTAGAAAATAATGAAGACGTTTTACTTGTTAATCCATATTTTGATGAGCCAGATGAACATTTAGGTTTTAACAAAAATATCGTTTATGGAAAAACTGAAAAAGGTAAAAAAACAATAGAAGTATTAGGACTTAATAAACCTGAACTTCAAGAAAAAAGGCGTGAGTACTTAAAGCTTTTTCAGGATAATTTTTCTACTGTAAGTAATAATATTTTTAAAAATAAAAGTCTTATTTCAAAAACACCAGTAGTTGTGTATAAGGCTTTAAAAAAAGAAATTACAAAATCTGAAAAAAATATTAAAGCTTTTAAAAGTGATAAAGGACAATATCAATTAATGATAAAATCCTATTTAAAAACGAAATAATAAAACTAATATACGATGGCAAAAACATTCTCACTCGGAGGCGTTCATCCGCCGGAAAATAAATTATCAGCAAATAAAAAAATTGAAGTTTTATCGATACCTGAAATTGTTTCAGTGCCGGTATCACAGCATATTGGAGCACCTGCAAAAGTAAAAGTAAAACGAAACGAAGAAGTAAAAGTTGGTCAATTACTTGCTGAATCAGGAGGTTTTATTTCAGCAAATATACACTCGCCGGTATCCGGTAAGGTTTTCAAAATCGAAAACGTACTTGATACAAGCGGATACAAACGTCAAGCTGTAATTATAAAAGTCGAAGGCGATGAATGGTTAGAAACAATAGACAAAACACCCGATTTAATAAGCAAAATTACACTTTCTTCAGAAGAAATTATCGCAAGAGTAAAAGAATGCGGAATCGTCGGACTTGGAGGTGCAACATTTCCATCGCACGTAAAATTACGACCGCCGGACGATATGACTGCAAAAGTCTTGATACTAAACGGAGTAGAATGCGAGCCATACCTTACAGCCGACCACCGTTTAATGCTCGAAAAAGGTAAAGAAATGCTTGTTGGTGTTAAAATACTGATGAAAGCACTAAAAATTAAAGAAGCAATAATCGGTATCGAAAATAATAAACCTGATGCAATAGAACATCTTACTAAACTAACTGCAAGTGATAGTGAAATTTCAGTAGTACCCTTAAAAGTACAATATCCGCAAGGAGGAGAAAAACAACTGATAGATGCAGTAATAAAGCGACAAGTTCCGTCCGGGAAATTGCCAATAGAAGTCGGTGCGGTAGTCCATAATGTAGGAACGGCTTTTGCTGTTTACGAAGCGGTACAAAAAAACAAACCACTTTTTGAAAGAATAGTAACAGTTACCGGTAAATCTGTTAAAAATCCGGTAAATTTAATGGTGCGAATAGGCACGCCAACTTCCAATTTGATAGAAGCTGCCGGTGGACTTCCCGAAGATACAGGAAAAGTAATAAGCGGTGGACCGATGATGGGCAAAGCATTAAACACACTTGATGCTCCCGTTGCAAAAGGGACTTCCGGAATACTGATAATGCCCGATACAGAAGCAAAAAGACGAGAGGTACAACCGTGTATCCGTTGCTCGAAATGCGTAACAGTTTGTCCTATGGGATTAGAGCCGTATTTACTTATGACTTTAACTCAAAAAGATATGTACGAACGTGAAGAAAAAGAACGAGTTATGGATTGCATAGAATGCGGTTCGTGTAGTTTTGTTTGTCCGTCCGACAGACCATTGCTTGACTATATTCGACTTGGGAAAGGAAGAGTTGGGGCTATGATGCGAGCAAGGAAGTAAATAAGTTAATAATTAAAATTATGGAAATAATAAATTACACATATAGTTCTACTGGAGAAAAAACAGGTTTTTTTTTAAACTACGAAAAAATTAAGAAAAATAAAATTTCTGATATAGAAAAATTTATAGAGAATTTATTAATTTCTAATGCTAAAAAGTCTGAAGAAAAAAAAGAAGACGATGAATTGTGGGCGAAACGATTAAGCGATTTTCGAGAATTAATGAAAGAAACAAAAAAATATAATATAAAAATAGACCCTAAGATTAATATTTCTGAACTCGCAAATGAAATGAACGATGTTATACTTTGATACGGACGTAATTATAAATTCGATAGTAGTTCAGGATATTCAAAAATATGAATATTCAAGTTTAATTTTTGAAGATGCAATAAAGAATAAAAAGATTTTTATTTCGTTCTTGCTATGCAAGAAACTCTTTTTGTATTAGGAAAACTAAAAATTCCTATTAAGTTAATTGAAAATACTATAGAAAAATTATCAAGCAATGAAATTATAAATTACAATAAGTTACATTTTGATAGGGCAGTAAAATTATGCAAAAAAACAAATTTCAAAAACATAAATGACTGCATACATACTGCAATAGCAGAAGAATTTTGTGATGAATTAATTACATATAATAAAGTTGATTTCAAGAAAATTAAAAAATATACTGACTTAAAAATAACAATACTTTAATAATATTAGAAACAGGACAAAGTCTAAGTCAAAAAAAAATACAAATGAAACTAATAGTATCACCATCACCACACCAACTTGGCACAAATTCAGTAACAAAACTGATGTACGGAGTAATAATTGCACTATTACCTGCACTTTTGGTGTCCGTTTATTTTTTCGGGCTTGGAGCAATAGTTGTAACAATGACTTCAATACTTGCTTGTGTAGCTTTCGAGTATCTGCTTACTCGTTTTTTACTAAAAAAAGAACCAACATTAACAGACGGTTCGGCAATAATAACAGGCTTATTATTAGCCTTTAATGTTCCGAGTAATTTACCGATATGGATAATTTTAATCGGTGCGTTTGTAGCAATCGGAGTAGGTAAAGTATCATTTGGCGGACTGGGAAACAACGTTTTCAATCCCGCACTTGTAGGTCGTGTTTTCTTACTGATTTCGTTTCCTGTACAGATGACAAGCTGGCCCAAAGCAGTAGCACTTACAGACGGATTTGCAGGATACACAGACGTAACTTCCGGAGCAACACCATTGGCACTTTTACAAGAGGGTATCAGAAATAAAGAAACTGTTGATACAATACTTCAAAATGCTGATATGCCGATAAATTATATGCAAATGCTTATTGGAAATATGGGCGGTTCTCTTGGAGAGGTCAGTGCAATAGCATTAATTATCGGACTTATATATATGCTGATGAAAAAAATAATAACTTGGCATATACCGGTAGCTGTACTTGGTTCTGCAACAATACTTTCAGGTATTTTATGGCTTGTAAATTCAAATCTTTATGCCGACCCTGTTTTTCATTTATTAACCGGCGGTATGCTTCTCGGAGCAATATTTATGGCAACCGATTATGTATCATCACCTATGAGTAAAAGCGGAATGTTGATTTTCGGTGTAGGAATAGGCTTGCTGACAATAGTTATTCGTATTTTCGGAGCATTTCCCGAAGGTATGTCCTTTGCAATACTGATAATGAACGCTTTTGTTCCGCTTATTAATATGTATTTTAAACCAAAAAGGTTTGGGGAAGTTGCTAAAAAAAAGTCTGAATAATTATAATGATTTATAATAAAAAATATCTAAAAATTTATAATTAAGGATTATAAATTCTTAATTTCTAATTAATTCACAATGGCATCAAAAAAAGAATCATCATTTTTAAACATGGTAATAACATTATTTGTTGTAGCGGCAATAGCGGCAACATCACTTGCTTATGTTTATGAATTTACCAAAGGACCTATTGAAAAAGCAAAACTTGCAAAAAAGAAAAAAGCAATAGGTATGGTTGTCCCTGAATTTGATACAACCGCAAATCCGATAGCCGAAATGTATAAAGTTGCATTATCTGAAGGCGATAGTTTAGAATGTTATCCTGCTTCAAAAGGAGGAAAATTGGTAGGAATAGCCGTAAAAGCAAACACAAAACTCGGTTTTTCCGGACAATTTTGGCTAATGGTAGGTTTTGAAACCGACGGAACAATACATAATATTTCTGTTTTGGAACATAAAGAAACACCCGGACTCGGAGATAAAATGGAAAAAAAGAAATCTGACTGGAGTTTACAATTCAACGGTAAAAAACCCGGCGAAAAAGAACTGAAAGTAACAAAAGACGGAGGTGAAATTCATGCAATTACTGCATCTACAATCTCATCGAGAGCTTTTTGCAATGCAGTAAACAGAGCATATAAAGCATTTTCAAAAAAAAAATAATGTAAAGACGTATTATATCGTCCTGACATGAATAAAAATTAAAATATAAAAATAAGAACATAATGAATAAATCAACAATTTTAACAAGAGGATTTTTAAAAGAAAACCCTGTATTTGTGATGCTTTTGGGCTTGTGTCCGACACTTGGAACAACAACTTCGGCAATCAACGGTATGGCAATGGGACTCGCTACGATGTTTGTATTAATAATGTCTAATTTTGTTGTTTCTTTGGTAAAAAATCAAATTCCCGACAAAGTGAGGATACCTTCGTTTATAGTAATAATCGCGGCTTTTGTAACAATCGTTGAACTTACCATGCAGGCGTATGTACCTGAATTATTTGCAGTTCTCGGATTATTTATTCCGCTTATTGTAGTAAACTGTGTAATTTTGGGACGTGCAGAAGCATTTGCATCAAAAAACAATCCACTTGATTCGATAATCGACGGAGCAGGAATGGGACTTGGTTTCACAATCGCTTTAACAATGCTTGGTTCGGTTCGAGAGGTGCTTGGAAGCGGGTCTATTTTCGATATAAATATTTATTCCGGAGACGGAGCTTTAGTTTTTGTTTTGGCTCCCGGGGCATTTTTAGTGTTAGGCTATCTTATAGCGATGCTAAATACTTTAATGAAGAAAAAAGCATAATAAATAATTTTTAATTTTCAGATAATAAATTTTAAAATCTATAATTTATAAACGATGGAATATTTTTTAATAGTAATATCGGCAATATTTGTAAATAATATAATTCTTGCGAAATTTCTTGGAGTTTGTCCATTTTTCGGAGTTTCACAAAAAGTAGGAACCGCAGTAGGAATGGGGGGAGCAGTTGTTTTTGTAATGACTATATCTACAATTATTACATATTTACTTCAAAAATATGTTTTGGTAACTTTTCATATTCAGTATATGCAAACCATTACTTTTATCTTGGTAATTGCATCATTGGTACAACTTGTTGAAATAATTCTAAAAAAAGTTAGCCCGCCTTTATATCAAGCACTTGGAATTTTCCTTCCGCTAATAACAACTAATTGTGCGGTACTTGGAGTTGCAATAATTGCAGCTACGGCAGACGGATATACATTACTTTTCAGTACAGTTTATGCAATAGCCTCTGCTATCGGTTTTGGTTTAGCACTTGTTATTTTTGCGGGACTTCGTGAGCACCTTGACCTTGTTGAAATTCCTAAAGGAATGAAGGGTGTACCGATAGCTTTTGTAACAGCCGGATTATTGGCACTTGCGTTTATGGGATTTTCAGGAATTGCATAATTGAATAAAAAAAATCAGCCATCATTAAAGCCGTAAAATTATTAATAATTTTACGGCTTTAATGATGGCTGATTTTCAAAAACTTGCCACCCCTTACTCTAAATGTCTTCTTTTTTTACTTTCATAAATATCTTTAATAGTTATCATAATTCCGGTTTCTTCTACATTACCGAAATTTTTATTTATGGAAGTCCCAAAACATTTCATGCTTGATGATAAGTTCATATATGAGTTTATAAGCGGAGGAATAACTTCGCCTGAATCACGAACTTTTTTCGATAAAATTTTATGATTTTCTTTATAAGAATTATTTGGGAAAGTATTTGCAAGTACTTCTATATCTGTTTTATAAGTAAGAGAATTAATTGGAGTAAGTAATTTTTTATCGTCGATAAAATGTTTATTTAAAAAGTAAAGGATAAGGTCTCTTGCGTAAGAATTGTATTTTGGATACATTGTTACTTTGCCCATAAAATATTTCATATTCGGACTCATAACTATCAGCGAGCCTAATCCGTCCCATAAATTATCCAAAGCAAATAACGATTTTCTTGTAGCCTTGGCATTCACAAGATGTGTTTGTACAAAAGAACGTCCGAGCTCTATAGTATATGGCAAATAATCATTGACATACTCTTCTGAAAATTTAAAAAGTTTTGTGGTTGCAAGTTCAATATTCGAGTTTTTATTTTTTACAATTTTATTTCCACAAATAAACCTGTAACCGCCAAGAATTTCTTTTACTTTTGAATCCCATACAATTAATTGTTTGTATGGTGTTTCAGAAATATCGTAATTATCTATATCATAATCTTTACCGGTACCTCCGCCGGCATTGCGAAATGCTATCTCTCGCAACCTTCCGACTTCCTGCATTAAACCCGGAGCATTGTGTTGGTCGAATATGTATATATCATTATCCCCGAAATTAGTTTTTCGTATGAATTGAACTTTACTAAGCTCTTTTTCAAGTATCTTTCTGTCAATAGGAGATGCAATATTTTTCACGCAATAATAATTTAAGATTTTTTCAAAGTTAAATAAATAAGTAAAAATTAAAAAAAACTTTTAAGAAATTCCGAAACTATATTCGATTTTATCTTATTAAAATCTATTTTTTTACCAAGTTCTTTTTGCATGGAAGTAACTCCTTTATCCGTAAAACCACAGGGATTTATATAATTAAAATAACTTAAATTTGTATTTACGTTCAATGCGAAACCGTGCATTGTAACAGCTTTGCTTACCTTAACTCCCAAGGCACAAATTTTCCTTTCGGATATTTTACCGGAATCAATCCAAACTCCTATAAAATCGTTGTTGAGCTGTCCTTTTATTTCGTATTTCGTAAGTATTTTTATAATTATATTTTCTATTCTTAAAATATAATCTCTTGTTCCAAGCTTAAATGTATCTAAGTCAAAAACAGGATATCCGACAATTTGTCCCGGACCGTGATAAGTAATATCACCGCCTCTATTGGTTTGATAATAGTTTGCATTAATTTTTTTCAGAAAATCGGCATCAATAAGCAAATTATTTTGTTTACCGCTTTTTCCAAGTGTATAAACGTTAGGATGCTCGCAGAGTAGCAGATAATTTTTCGTAGGAAGTCCGTTTATTTTTAAATTAAGATTTTTTTCAAACAGCTGTTTCTGATATTTTAAAGCCTCTCCGTATTCAATATTTCCTAAATCAACAACTTCAATATTTGACATGATTTGCAATTTTTTAGATTATTCATAAAAAAAGAGTTTGCGAATTAAAATCCCAAACTCTTCTGTAGATATTTATGCAAAAATAATCTTTGTACTCACTTAATATTAAAGTAAATTTGGCTTTCCGGAATATTTGCAAGCATCTTTTTCAGAGCTTGTGCTGTGTTCTTATTAAATAAGAATCCGAAAAACCGATTTTTACTTCAGTATAAATGTCTTAATAAAATTAATTCTATATACAATTTTGTTAAACTTTAATCTAATCAAGTAGAAGCAAAATCAAAAATATACAATCAAAAATAATTAACCTGCATTATTCATAAACTTTAGTTATGAAAGGCTGAAATGTGCGTCAGTATTGATAACCGCAAAGTTTTATATTTGAGGAATAGCAAACTATTTTGAAAATATAAAAATTGAGGATTGTTAATAATGACGTACAGTTCAGCTCAGCATTGTAATAGAAAATTTATGAATAATGCAGGTTAAACAGTTATCTAATTTTTAACAAATTTAGCATAACGTTTTTTGAATTTATCTACACGCCCTGCGGTATCTACAAGTTTCATTTTACCTGTAAAGTAAGGGTGTGAAGTATTGGAAATCTCAATTTTGATAAGAGGATATTCCGTCCCTTCAATTTCGATAGTCTCCTTAGACCTTGCTGTTGTTTTCGTGATAAATGTGTGGTCGTTCGACATATCTTTAAAAGCTACCAAACGATATTCCTTAGGATGAATTCCTTTTTGCATGATGATTATTTTTAATATTTTCTTTATAAAACTTTTGAGCTTGCAAAAATATGTATAATTAGCAATATTACAAATTTTTTGTTCCATTTATTTTTAATAAATTTGCAATTTGTAATTACTAATATTGAATATCTATTAATAGATTCAATATTAAGGACATAGTTTTTGAAAATATTATTTTTCAAAATTTCATCTATTTATAATTTGTAACTCCCTGAAAATAAGTACTCAAAATGTAATCATTTTCTTGGGTGTTAAGATTTAATTTTAAATCCCACAATGCGGGTTTCATAACTTCAAAATTTCAAAAATGCTAACAGATTACAGAACAGCAATAGAAAATATAAGAGAAGAACTTAAAAATTACCTTGTTTCGAGTAGCTTGAAATCTCTTGTACTCGGAGTATCCGGAGGAATAGACAGTGCTTTGACAATAGCTTTGGCAAAACCGATATGCGACGAACTGAATATTCCGATAATAAGTCGAAGTATTACAATTAAGACAAATAAACCCGATGAAATTTTAAGAGCAAAAATGTGTGGAGAGGCATTTTCACACGATTTCAGAGAAATTGATTTATCGAAAGCATTTGATATTTTGCAACAAACAGTAACCGAAGATTTTGAAACAGCAGATAAAGAAATTGTAGAATACAAAATACGCATAGGAAACATAAAAGCCAGAACAAGAATGATTTATCTGTACGATATTGCCGGTAAAAATAAAGGTATGGTACTTTCGACGGATAATTACACCGAACTTTTACTTGGTTTTTGGACTTTGCACGGCGATGTGGGAGACTACGGAATGATACAAAATTTGTGGAAAACGGAAGTTTACAATATGTCGAAATATCTTGTTAGAAATTTTGATAATAAAGCACAAGCCAAAGCCTTACAAAGTTGCATAGATGCCACGCCCACAGACGGTTTGGGAATTACAAACAGTGATTTAGACCAAATTGGAGCAAAAAGTTATTCCGAAGTAGATGTTATTTTAATTGATATGCTTAAGAACAATGAAAAATCGAAATATAAAAATCATAAAGTTGTTCAAAGGTATCGAAATTCAATGTTTAAAAGAGAAAATCCTTATAATATTCCTCGAAATAAAATAACAGTTGTAGATTATTTTTAAATATTTTTATGTCCGATAAAAATTAAGATATGTTTTTAGAAAATATGATAAAAGGAGGCTGGATTGAAGTAATCGCCGGCTCAATGTTTTCGGGTAAAACCGAAGAATTGTTACGCAGAATAAAGCGAGCAAAAATTGCTAAGCAAAAGGTCGGAATTTTTAAGCCCAAAACGGATACTCGATATTCTCAAAATGATGTAGTTTCGCATGATGCCAATAAAGTTTTATCCATTCCGGTTTCTAATGCACAAGAGATTTTGGAACAAGCAATCGGATACGAGGTTGTCGGCATAGACGAAGCTCAATTTTTTGATGACACCTTAATTGAAGTTTGTAATAAGCTTGCAGGCAAAGGGATACGAGTTATCATTGCCGGTTTAGATATGGATTTTGAAGGAAAACCATTCGGAGTAATGCCACAATTATTTGCCGTTGCAGAGTATGTTACAAAAGTTCATGCAATTTGTGTACGGTGCGGAAACCTCGCAAATTATTCACATCGTTTGACAAAAGATAAAAGTTTGGTAATGCTTGGTGAAAAGGCTGAATATGAGGCTATTTGCAGGAATTGTTTTAATAATTAAATATTAAAATATGTTATATTCCTATATTTTAAACTAAAAATTTTCGGAATTGAATATTTTTGTTTTCTTTTGTAGGGATAAAATAACAATTTTAATAAATTTATTTAGAAATGGAAGAAAAAAAAGAATTAGGTTGCTTAGTTTGCAATAGAACAGAAAATGAAACACCTTTAATAATGATGACTTATAAAGGTAAAGATTTAAGAATTTGTTCACAACACATACCTGTTTTAATACATAATCCGGAACAACTTGTCGGAAAAATAGATGGAGCAGAGGAGATTATTGCCGGATAAATTCAAAATACAAAAATTAACAATCCGACCTTTTAAAAGTCGGATTGTTTTAATTAAAATAATAAGTAAAATTAAACAACAAAATTATATCATTGAACCATTGTATTATTTATAAAAAATATGAATTTCAAAGACGATGTAGAGGCAGTAAATGCCCTTAAAAAAAGTTACGATAATTTTACAAGTGAAATAGGCAAAGTAATATACGGACAAGATAAAATAGTAAAAGAAGTTTTAATTTCTATTTTCAGCGGAGGACATTGTCTTTTAGTCGGAGTTCCCGGACTTGCTAAAACATTACTTGTCAATACGATAGCCTCTGTTTTGGGTTTGAATTACAAAAGAATACAATTTACTCCGGATTTAATGCCTTCCGATATTATCGGAACGGAAATTCTGGACGAAAACAGGAAATTCAAATTTATAAAAGGACCTTTATTTGCAAATATCGTACTTGCCGACGAAATAAATCGTACACCGCCCAAAACGCAAGCCGCACTACTCGAAGCGATGCAAGAAAAATCGGTAACAGCAGCCGGAGAAACACACAAACTCGGTAGTCCGTTT
>JAOZMN010000020.1:0-5533 GCA_029934265.1 Bacteroidales bacterium | reverse complement strand
AGAACATATCCCTTGCCGGAAGCACAATTAGACAGGTTTATGCTCAATGTATTTCTTGATTATCCGGAACTTGAAGACGAACTTACAATCGTTAAGAAAACAACATCACCTTTAGATTACAAACTTACAGGAGCAGTAACTGCCGAAGAAATCATTTATTATCAAGAACTTATCAGAAGAATACCTATAAATGACAATGTTTTGAATTATGCGGTAAAACTTGCAGTAAAAACACGACCTAATACAAAACACGCACATGAATACGCAAATAAATATCTGAATTGGGGAGCCGGACCGAGAGCTTCACAATATTTGGTTATCGGAGCAAAAACTCATGCCGCTTTATCCGGAAAATACGCTCCGGACATTGAAGACGTAAAAGCAGTTGCATATCCGATTTTAAGACACCGAATTGTACGAAATTACAAAGCCGAAGCCGAAGGAATATCCGTAGAAAATATTATAGATAAATTTATGGAATAAGTTTAGTATCCTATTGTGTTGTAAAACTTTGTTTTTTAAACACATTTTTTTTATAAAAACAACTGTAATATTTTGAAACACAAAGCTTTGAAGTCGAAAAAAAGTATAATTTTTTGCTTTTTTTACAATTTCAAAATTTCAAAATTTGTTTGTAGCTTCGTTGCGTTATGTATAATTATTTTAATATAAATATGGTCAGGCGAAAGCAAAATCATAAATATACAATCAAAAATAATCAATTACTTATATTAACGATTATAATTTTATTATTTTCGACAAATTTGTCTTTTTCGCAAGTTCAAGATTCAATGAAGATGATTAAATATTCATCGAAAATACTTTATGTAGGCGAAGAGCTTGGACCTGATGTGAAAATTCTTAAAGAAGATGTGAGTTTTGAACATGATAGTTCTACAATGTATTGTGATAGTGCATATTACAACACCGTTTTAAATTATTTCGATGCTTTTGGAAATATCGAAATAATAAGAGCCGGAGCAGTAGATACCGTCTATTTATACGGAGATACTTTACATTATTCAGGTAACAAAAAACTTGCAGAAGTAAGAGAAAATGTCCGGCTTGTAAAAGACAGTTTAACTCTGACAACTAATAACTTAGATTATAAATTAGACGAAAATATCGGATATTATTTCAAAGGAGGCGTAACCGTAAACGGAGAAGATACTTTAACAAGCAGAAACGGATATTATTATTCCGATAATGATGAATTTTTCTTTAAAGATACGGTTGTAATTATTAATCCTCAATTCAATATGTTTTCGGATACCCTGAAACACAATACTATAACAAAAACATCATATTTTCTCGGACCTACCGAAATTATAAACGATTCGAATTATATTTATTGCGAAAACGGCTGGTATAATCATGAAAAAGACATTGCTCAATTCAATAAAAATGCCTTTTTGCGAAACAAAGCAACTACAATAAACGGCGACAGTCTGTATTACAACCGAAATAATGCCTTTGCGAAAGCCTACGAAAATGTAGTGATAAACGATACAACGGAAAAAGCAATTTTACAAGGAAATTACGGAGAATATTTTGAAAAACCTGACAGCTCGTTAATGACTGACAGAGCCTTATTTATCAAAATTACAGATGAAAACGATTCTCTTTTTATGCACGCCGACACGCTTCGTTCTTACAAAGATTCACTATTGACGGAAGAGGATTCCATCAGAATTATCAGTACTGTACTTGCTTATAGTCATGCAAAAATTTACAAATCCGATTTTCAGGCAAAAAGCGATTCCATTTCATATTCCTCTCAGGATTCAATTATTGAACTATATTACAATCCGGTTTTATGGTCGGAAGAAAATCAGCTTACTTCCGATTTTATGAAAGTTATTACTGTAAATGAAGAAGTTACAGAGTTTCATTTATACGATAATTCATTTATAATAGCACAATCGGACTCGGTTCGTTATAATCAGATACTTGGCAAGGACATGAAATGCTACATAAAGGACAACGAACTTTACAAAGTTGATGTTTTTGAAAACAGCAAAGTAACATATTTCGCCAGAGATGATGACGAACTTTTAATCGGCGTAAATAAAATCAGTTGTACAAATATGAATATATATTTGAACGACAGAACCATAAAAAAAATATGGTTTTACACTGAACCGAAAGCCGTAATGTATCCGCCATTGAGCAGGTCTCCGGAAAGTTATAAATATCCCGGTTTTAAATGGTTAAGTGAATTTAGACCACTTAACAGAAATGAAGTTTTTATTTGGAAAAAAGAACCGGAAACTATTGAAGAAAATATTAATGAAGTCGATATAAAAAAACCCTAAGGAGGTGATTGCGAGGAAATATCCTTTTTACTCCGGTCTCATTAATAAAAAATACTTAATGTTTTTTACATTTTAACGATATGCGTAACTAAAACAATATATTTGATGTAATTTGATAATTAAATAAGAACGAATTTAAAAAATGAAAAAATGCTAATTATAGTCTGTTGCAACAAATGAATAATAAAGGTAACTTTGCATTTTATAATTAGCAATCTATGGACGATAAAACAATACTCGAAATCTTTGGAGAAAATATTAGATTTTACAGAAAGAAATTAAATATTTCACAAGAAGAGCTTGCTTTTAGGGCGAATTTACATAGGACGTATATCGGAATGATAGAACGAGCCGAAAAGAATATAACCCTTTTAAATATTCAAAAAATTGCTAATGCACTAAAAATAGAAATTACAGATTTAGTAACACGTAGCAATTTTGATGATAACGGTAGAAGAATTTAGTAAAATACTAAACAACAAATATATAATTATTGAGGGGTTTAGAGAACATTCAAAAGCGTCAGAAAAATATGTTGATGTTCAAATAGTTCAAAGAGATGGTTTTATATGGAAAGGTTCAATTCCATATTTTTATAGAAGAACAGGTATTTTTATTGAAACACCACAAGAACTTGCAGAGTATTTAGAAAAAATATATCCTCATTTCACAAAAAATGCAATAAGTAAATTTGTAAAAAACGAAGTAAAACGTTGGAATACAGAGCTGAGTGGTAAAAAAACAACAAAGGGATTTTTTGATAAATTATTAAATCTTCAATGGAATAGCGTACAAAAAGACCTTCCTCCAAATAGAAATTTTGCAAGAAGAATACAGGATATTAAAGAGTTTGGGTATTCATTAGCAACAGATACAAAAAGAAAAATTTCAGGCACACATAAAACTGATACTCATATTTTATTAGTTCCTATACCAAAAGGTGGAGTTACTGGCTATGAAGTTATGTCTGCAGAATTTAAGGCTAAAGCTATTAAAATTCTCGAAGCAATAAATGTTTATGAATTAAGCTCTGCAAATAAACATGGATTATTGCCAGACCACAAGTTTTCAGAAATAAGATGGGATGATGAAACAAAGGATGAAAATCCTGAAAATATGTCTGAAAAAGAAATTAAAGATAAATTTCAGTTGTTAGATAATCAAAGAAATCAACAAAAAAGAGAAGTTTGTAGAAAGTGTTTTCAGACAGGAAAACGAGGAAAAATATTTGGGGTAAATTATTTCTATGAAGGCTCAGAGATATGGGATGAACAAATAGAAAAAATTGGGAAAGTCGCAGAACAAGGATGTGTAGGTTGCGGATGGTATGATATACGTAAATGGAGAGCTAGTTTAAATAAGCTGTTAACAAATAAATAAAAATTACATTTGCTATTTATAGTATGCAATGTTTTTTTTTACTACCTTTGCCCTATAAATAATAATTTGTTTGAGTTTTGGTGAAAAATAAAGAAAATATAGATATTAGTTTTGGAAGTGTTTGCTCTGGTATAGAAGCCGCACAATTAGCATTTAAGCAATTTGGTTTTAAGCAAACTTGGAGTTCTGAGATTTCAGAATTTCCGAATAAGGTGTTAAAACATCACCACCCGGAAATTCCAAATTTGGGTGATATGACAAAAATTCCTCAGTTAATTTTAGATAAAGAAGTTGATGCCCCTAAATTATTTTGTGGGGGAACACCTTGTCAAGCTTTTTCTCTTGCAGGTTGGAAAAATGGTTTACAAGATGAAAGAGGTGAACTTACAATGAAATTTATAGAAATTGCAAATGCAATTGACGAAGTTCGAGAATCTGAAAACAAAGATAGTTCCGTAATTTTTTGGGAAAATGTAGAAGGTGTTTTAACAAATAAAACAAATCCTTTTGGTAATTTTATTGCAGGACTGGCAGGCTATAACGATGAAATAATTGTTAAGAAATGGTCAAAAGCAGGGTATATTGAAGGCCCTAAAAGAAATGTCGCATGGCGAGTATTAGATGCAAAATATTTTGGTTTACCACAACAGCGTAAAAGACTTTATGTATTAGCTGGCAACAAAGAGTTTAGACCTGATTTGGTATTGTTTGAACTTGATAATAAAGATATTATTTCAGAACAAAAAGTTAAAGAAAAGAACAAAAAAGATAGAAAACAAGGTTTGTTCTCACATATAACAGTAGAAGAAACTAAATCTGTTTTTTACAAGGGAGATATAAAATTTGAAGTTTTCAGAGACTATACTGATTGTTTATATGCAGCTTATGGTACTAAATGGAATGGAAATGCAGCTGCATATAATGGTTCACTCTATGTTGCCCAAAATGATAAGATAAGACGTTTTACCCCATTAGAATGCGAAAGATTAATGGGAATGCCTGATAATCACACAGTAGTTAATGGGAATAGTCATACAAATAGGTATCAAGCTGTTGGTAATTCATGGGCTGTACCTGTTATTGAATGGATAGGTAAAAGAATAAAAGAATATAAGAATTCAAATGTACAATCAAATAATAGGATAAAAAGATTAAAAAGAGAACCTAATAATCTGAATGCAGATTTATATTTATTAGGGAAAGTAGCCTTGTTATCTTCGTCTTTATATCTAAACACCTCTTACATTCCAAATAAGCCACAAAAAGGGTCTCTCGAAGATATTATTGAATATGAAAACGTACCGGAAAAGTTTTATTTAAGTAAAAAAGCTTGTGCTGGTATTTTGAGAAGGAAAGAAGAAAAGAATATGAATATGAATGTAAAATTGGAAGAACTGATGAAAAAAACAATATTGAGTCCACTCCGGGAAGTCTAAAATTAATAAATTTGTCTTTCTGAGGAGAAAATATTTATTTGTTAATATTTTTCAAATACGCATATCATTTGCTTTTGAACACCCTGAAAAAGGGTGTTCAAAAGCAGTTATCGATAAAAATCAAAAATATAAAATAAATTATATATGGTACTTTTTTATTTAAGTAATAAAAATCTTATTTATGCAGTTCATTCCGGTGAAAATTTGAATTCGGAAGATATTAAAAAGCTGTCCGGACTTTTTGGAGGAGCAAATTTAATTGAAAAAGAGATTATTGAAGCCAATTTTATCGGACCTCGTAAGGAAATGATAACACCTTGGAGTACAAACGCCGTAGAAATAACTCAAAATATGGGAATTTCCGGAATATTGCGTATCGAAAAATTTATCGGAATTAATACC
>JAOZMN010000238.1:3338-5112 GCA_029934265.1 Bacteroidales bacterium | reverse complement strand
AAATTTTTGTCCGTACTTATCGTACTTATAAAAACCTTGACAAGTTTTTTTACCGAGCCGATTTGCTCTGAATAATTTTTTCAATATCGGTGAAGGCTTATATTTTCTGTCTCCGAATTCATTATAAAGATTATCCATCCACCTTATTAATCTGTCAATACCTATTTTATCGGCAAGTTCAAAAGGTCCGACCGGTAAGCCCAAACCATTTTTCATAATAAAATCAATATCTCCTTTTTCGGCGACCCTTTCCATTAGTAAATCACAGGCTTCGCTCACTATAGAAACACCAAGACGAACACTGACCAATCCCGGCGATTCTTCTACCGAAATAGGTATCTTGTCTATAAGTGTAGTGAATTTTTTTACGTTTCGACATACATTTTCGGACGCATACAAACCTTTTACTATTTCCACAACTTTTGAACCTTTTGTTGTTGTAGAAAAATGAAGACTTACACACCTGTCTTTATGTATAAGGCTTGCTGAAAGTTCCGTAATAACCGAAGTTGTAGAATTTGTAGCAATTATTGTATGGGGACTTACGTGTTTTTCGATATTTTCAAAAATTGACTGTCGTATATCTCTACTGAACTCTCTTGTTTTAGACAAAACAGATTCTATAACTATATCGCACGGTGCAAGTTCTTTATAGTCTAAAGTTCCTGAGATTCTTGACATTATCAATTTTTTATCCGTGCCTGTCATTCCCCAGTGATTAATTTTAGCATCTAATTCTTCTGCAATTTCTCGATAAGCCTCTTCAATTTTAGCTTCCGAAAGTTCAATGAAAATAACTTCGATTCCTTTTCCGGCTATCATTAAAGCTATTTGCTGTCCGGTAGAACCACAACCTATAATACCTACATGAGAAAATTGTGCTTTTGTTTTATTTTTTTCGCTTAAAGCGTATTTTTCTATTGCTTCGACCATTTTTTAATTTGAATTTGTGAAATTTTGAAATTAAGGTCTTCGACCTTTCTAATGTTACTTACACACTTATGTAAACTTTTATTAATTAACAGGTTATAATTCAGTAACTTGATTTCGTTTTATTATTAATAAGACAACTCTTAACCAAAATTTTGCCTTATAGTCCTTAAAGATGCTTGAAGGTTTTGTCATAAAAACAGGTAAAAGACCTTATTTTGCTTGATTTACGGTTATTGCAACCAAATTTACGATATCATCTACCGAGCAACCTCTCGAAAGGTCGTTAATAGGTGCTGCCATTCCTTGTAAAACAGGTCCTATAGCTTGTGCTTTTGCAAGTCGTTGTACAAGTTTGTAAGATATGTTTCCGGACTGTAAATCGGGGAAAACCAAAACGTTAGCTTTTCCTGCAATTTTACTTTCAGGGGCTTTTTTTGTTCCTATTGCTTCCACTATTGCCGCATCGGCTTGCATTTCACCGTCAATAAGCATATCGGGTGCCATTTCTTGTGCAATCTTTGTTGCTTGTACGACTTTATCTACCATTTCATGTTTTGCACTTCCTTTTGTAGAGAAACTGAGCATTGCAATTTTGGGTTCTATTCCTGCGATTGCTTTTGCCGTTTTACCGGTTGCTACTGCTATTTCGGCAAGTTGTTTTGCATTCGGGTCGGGGTGTACGGCACAATCGGCAAAAATAAGCAGTCCGTTTTCTCCAAAATTTTCATCATCTACAATCATTAAAAAAGCTCCGGAAACTACGCTTATTCCGGGTGCTGTTTTTACATATTGAAATGCCGGTCGTAAAACATCGCCGGTTGCGTTCGCCGCTCCGGCGACC
>JAOZMN010000238.1:0-3328 GCA_029934265.1 Bacteroidales bacterium | reverse complement strand
TAGCGTCTCCTGCTTTTATCATTACAGTTGCCAAATACAACGGATTTTCAAGCAACTCTAATGCTTCTTTTTTTGTAAGTCCTTTATTTTTACGTATTTCTACCATTAAATCGGCATAATCTTCTTTTTTTGCATGACTTACAGGGTCAATCAGCGTTGCTTTTTCGATATTTAAAAGTCCGAGTTCTTTAGCATCACTCATTATTTTTTCCGGATTACCGATAAGTTTTATATCTGCAATACCTTCCTTTATAATAATATCGGCGGCTTTTAAAGTTCTCTCGTCAAAACTTTCCGGCAAAACTATTGTTCTTTTATTTTGTTTGGCTTTTTCTTTTATTTGTTCGAGTAAATTCATATCTGTAAATTAAAAATTCAATATCTAAATATTTTCTGCAAATGTAAGGTTTAATTATCAAATCAAATACATTAATTATGTGATTTTTTTCATGATAAAATATGTTTATTAACAAGTTTCAGACCTCTATTTGTTTTTATATTTTTTCGTCATAATATGTATAAACAAATACGTACAATCAAATGTCTTTATGTTTTGTATAGAGACATTCAACTGTACGTATTGTGTTTATATCAATTTAGTCTACAACTCTGAAAGTGCTTTATAATTTGCCTGAATTATTTTATCAATATCTTTATCGGTGTGTGCCGCTGATACAAAAAGACATTCAAATTGAGATGGTGCAATATAGATTCCGCTTTTAAGAGATTTTTGGAAATATTCAGCGTATTTCTCGGTATTACATGACATTGCTTCATTAAAACTTGTAACTTTTTCGGAATCCGTAAAAAATAAAGTCATCATTGAGCCGACCCTGTTTAAAACGGCTTTTATTCCTGTTTTTCGGATATTATTTTTAATTCCGGCTTCGAGTTTTGCAGCTTTTTCTTCGAGTTTTGCATAAAAATCGGGAGTTTCGTCTAATGTTTTCAGCATTGCAAGTCCGGCAGCCATTGCGAGCGGATTTCCTGAAAGTGTACCTGCTTGATATACCGGTCCGATTGGTGCAAGTTGATTCATAATTTCGGCTTTCCCTCCGTAAGCTCCCACCGGCAGACCGCCTCCTATAATTTTTCCGATAGTGGTTAAGTCCGGCATTATACCGAAATATTCTTGAGCACCACCTTTTGATAATCGAAAACCGGTTATTACTTCATCAAAAATAAGAAGTGAACCGTTTTGCGTACAAATATCTCGCAGACCTTGTAAAAATCCATCTTTCGGAGGGACAACTCCCATATTTCCGGAAACAGGTTCTATAATTATCGCCGCTATTTTATCTTTATTTTCTTCAAAGACTTTTTTTACGCTTTCAATATCATTATAGTCGGCAAGTAATGTGTCTTTTGCGTTTCCTTCGGTTACGCCCGGGCTGTCAGGAATACCAAGAGTTAAGGCTCCGGAACCGGCTTTTATAAGAAAAAAATCGCCGTGTCCGTGATAATTTCCGACAAATTTAAGGATAGACTCTCGTTTTGTATAAGCTCTTGCAAGTCGGACGGCACTCATTGTAGCTTCGGTTCCGGAATTTACCATTCTTACCTTCTCTATCGAAGGCATCATTCGACAAATAAGTTCTGCCATTTCGGTTTCTGCTTCGGTAGGTGCTCCGTAGCTTGTTCCTTTTGCGGCGGCTTCGTTAATTGCTTTTAGAATATTATCATTTGCGTGTCCGAGTATCAGCGGTCCCCATGATGCGACAAAATCGGTATATTGATTTCCGTCTATATCGGTAATTGTTGTACCTTTTGCACTTTTGATGAAAACAGGGTCAGTCTGTACGCTTTTGAATGCTCGCACCGGTGAATTTACTCCTCCGGGAATGCTTTTTTGTGCCCTTTCAAATTGTTCTATACTTTTTTTTAAATTCATGCTTATTAAATTTTGAAGTTGTGAAATTGATTGATTTTTTCATCAATGAGTCCGGTATAAAAAGTATATTTCTTCGCAATCAGACCGAACTCTTCAATACAAAAGTTTTTTTTGTTTTTATATAGCTTGCCGATAATTACCTGCTTCATATTGAATTTTATTAACCGGTAATAATTAATTTAACTATCTTATCTAATTTATCTTTATTTACTTCGATGTATTCCAAAGCATCTTTTACGAGTGCTTTTATATTTTTCTTGCTTGCGTTTCCCATATCCGGGTCGGCGTTTTCAAGTTCCGGTTGAAGTCGATAATATCTGTCTGTTCCTCCGGTACTTTCAAAAATTTTATTAAGTTGATAATCTACCGTTTCAGAGTTTGCGTCCATCATAATATCAATAATCGGACGTACCCAGCCGATTTGTCCCCAATCTTTGGCTTCATCAAAAGAAAAAGTTTTTTTATTTTTTTTGTCTTCTCCGGTTCCAAGCGAAAGTATGAAAATATCGTTGAGCGAAGGCACTTTTTCAAGTTTTGTAACCTCCACAAGGGCACACATGGCAGGATTATTGGCAAATACTCCTCCGTCTATCATCGGATTTGCAATTCCTTTCAAACTGTGTATGTGAGCCGGTTCAAAATATGTCGGAGCGGCAGAAGTTGCTCTTGCTACATCGGTTATAAGAAAATCTCTGTCGGGATTTTTGGCATCTGTTTTATTGAAAAAAACTTCCTTTCTGTTTTTTATGTCATAAGAAGTTATCAAACAAGGTTTGGTAAGCTCGCTTAATTTTGTTTTTCCGAAATATTCTTCAAAAACTTTTTCTAAATTACCAACTGAATATTTTTCATCAATTAATCCACCAAGCGAAGTAATTTTTTTCCGTGTGGAAACCGAAAAAATTTCAGTACCTCTGTCTATGTAAAATCCCACTGCTTTTTTTGCCGAATATTTAGCTTTACCTTGTTCGTTGGGACAAATAAGTGCTAATGTCAAAATACCACCGGTACTTGTTCCGGCAAGTAAATCGAAATAATCGGAAATTCGAGTTTCTGAATTTCCTGTTTTTTCTTGAATTTTTTCTTCAAGATATTTCAAAATTGTTCCGGGAATTATTCCTCGTATTCCTCCTCCGTCTATCGACAATATTTTTACAAGCCCATTTTTTGTTTCCATTTTATAGAATATTATGCTATAATTTATAAAATTAATAATCTCATTGATTATCAGAACATTACATTAATATAAAATCTCAGTTTTATACCAATAGTTCGTTAAGTTATTTTAAAAATGTAAAAGTACAAAAAGATTTTTTTAAATTTTATTTTAGTAAACAAATTTTATTTTTTATCTTTAAAAAAACCTTTTTCTTGACAATAAGTGGTTGTATATTTCGGTTGAAAAAGTACCGGTAATTCCGGTTGAAAAGTATCCGG
>JAOZMN010000237.1 GCA_029934265.1 Bacteroidales bacterium | reverse complement strand
TGAAGGCAAGTGGGTTGAAGTACAAATACGTTCCGAAAGAATGAATGAAGCCGCTGAATACGGAATGGCAGCACACTGGAAATACAAAGGTTTAAACGATAAAAAAGAAGAATTGACTCAAAGAATAAGCAAAACACTTAAATTAATATCCAAACAAAATGAGAATCCTGTTGAATTTCTTGATAATCTTAAATTAAATATATTTACAACCGAAATATTTGTATTTACTCCCCACTCTCATGTGATTACATTATCTAAAAACGCTACTGTTTTGGATTTTGCATTCAAAGTTCACACAAAACTTGCCTTTAAAAGTATTGCCGCCAAAATAAACGGCAAAACCGTAGGTCTCGATACCGTACTGAATAGTGGGGATAAGGTACAAATAATAACATCAAACTCTCAATTTCCAAAACCCGAATGGCTGAATTTTGTTATAACTCAAAAAGCTCTGAGAAATCTGAAAGATTTTTTCAGAAAAAAAGAAAATTTAAAATTGCAAAAAGAGACAAAATAACTATAAGTGTTCATGAAAAATCAAATCCTTTCGATATTTCATACTTTTTTATAAGTTTTTTTTCACAGCCTTAATTTTTTTTATATTTTTGAAAAAAAGAAATATTATATGGAGATAAAAAGAATATTTGATTTTGTTTCATACGCTCACAAAAACAAACCCCTTAAAAAAGCCTTGTCCGTAAAAAGAAACGGAAAATGGGAAAGTTTTAATTCCGATGAATTTGTAAAAAAATCAAATTATTTCAGTTACGGACTTCTCGAACTCGGCTTTAAAACCGGCGATAAAATAGCAACCGTATCCAATAATCGCCCGGAATGGAACTTTGCCGATATAGGAATGATGCAAGTCGGAATCGTTCATATTCCTATATATCCGACAGTCGGCGAAGAAGAATACAGACATATTTTAAGTTTCTCGGAAGCAAAAATGATAATAATTTCAAACAAAGAACGCTATGAAATTATAAAACCGATAATAGAAAATTTGCCGGAAATTGAATATATATATTCTTTCGATAAAATCCCGAATATTTTAAATTTTGATGAAATTATCGAACTCGGAAAACAAAATGAAGAAAAATATAAAGAAAAATTAAAAAATATAAAAGCAAATATCAATGAAAATGATTTATGCTCAATAATTTTCACTTCCGGTACTACCGGCTTATCCAAAGGCGTAATGCTTTCGCATAAAAATTTTGTCAGCAATGTACTTGCGTGCCACGACATAATACCGGACGGAATAGAAAAAGCATTAAGTTTCCTGCCTTTGAATCATGTTTTTGAAAGAATGCTTATTTATTATTATATCTCATTGAGTATAAGCATATACTATGCCGAAAGTACCGATACAATCGGCGAAAACATGAGAGAAGTAAAACCACATATTTTTGCAGCAGTACCGAGAGTATTAGAAAAAGTTTACGACAAAATTTATTCAAAAGGTCTTTCTCTTACAGGAATAAAAAAAGCTTTGTTCTTTTGGGCTTTAAAACTTGGTCAGCAATACGAGCCGTGTAAAAATCAAGGCTTTATATATAACACAAAACTTGCGATTGCAAATAAATTAATATTCAAGAAATGGCGAGAGGCTTTTGGCAATGAGCTTATTATGGCAGTATCCGGAGGAGCTGCTCTGCAACCTCGCTTGGCAAGAATTTTTAATGCCGCACGGATTCCTGTAAATGAAGGTTACGGATTAACAGAGACTTCGCCGGTAATAGCGGTAAACAATCCGGGTAAAATTCAAATCGGTACGGTCGGACAGCTTCTCGAGACATCGGAAGTGAAAATTGCAGAAGATGACGAAATATTATTCAAAGGACCGAATTTGATGCTCGGATATTATAAAAATCCGGAAAAAACCAAAGAAGTAATCGACAAAGACGGTTGGTTTCATACAGGAGATACCGGCGAAATAGTTAACGATAATATCCTGAAAATTACAGGCCGAAAAAAATCACTTTTTAAATTATCGACCGGAAAATATATTTCACCTCAAATTACAGAAAATGTATTTAAAGAATCAGCGTTTATAGAACAAATAATGGTAGTCGGCGAAGGACAAAAATTTTGTGCGGCACTGTACAGTCCGAATTTTGATTTTCTAAAAAAATGGGCTGATTATAAAAATATAAAATATACGAACAACACCGAACTTATCAATAATGAAAAAGTTATAGCCAAATATAGTAAAATTACGGAGAAATTTAACACTAAACTCGATAAAACTTCAAAAATAAAACGTTTTAAAATAGTTGTGGAGAGTTGGTTGATAGAAACAGGAGAGTTATCACCAACCCTGAAACTTAAACGGAAAATAATTAATAATAATTACAAGGAAAAAATAGAAAAAATATTTTTATCTTAAAAAAAAAGATAATTTGTCGAAAAAAAATAAAAAAAAATTAACTTTGTGGAATATTTGGCATGATTTTGTCAGTATAAGTAGAAAACAAATAAATTTATGATACCCGGAAACAAACTGTTAGAATTAGCATATCAACTATTTTCTCGGATAAAAGATACTGATTTTGAGTATATTTATAAAGGAGGTTTTTCTCAAAAAATGTCCAAAAAAATATTAGCTCTTGCAGAAAGTAATGTAAAAAAATCTGTGGATCGTACTGCCATGAGAAATAGAATCTATTTTATAATGATAGAGGGTCTGCAAAATGTAACAAAACACCAAGACAATGATACGGACAGCTATGAAGAAGAGGGTATGTTTGCTATTCAGAAAAATAAAGATAAATATTATGTAACTACCGGAAATGTCATAAATAAAGATAACGAACTTATATTACGCCCTAAGTTAGAGCAGATTAACTTGCTTGACAAAACTCAACTAAAAAAAGTATACAAAGATATTTTATTGAACAGCGAGCTTTCGGAAAAAGGCGGTGCCGGACTTGGACTTGTAGAAATGGCAAGAAAATCAGGGAACAGATTACTATATAATTTTGAACCGGTCGATAAGGATAAATCTTTTTTTTATTTCAGAACCGAAATCCCTAACAATGCAAGTAATGACAGTTCGATTCCAAGTATTAACGATGAAAAATCAGTTAATGACATAAAAGAAGTTGAAGGGCGTTTGAACAACGAAAATATTGTAATAAATTTTAACGGTAAATTTACTCGAGATAATATTTTAAGTTTTCTTTCGATTATAAAAGGACACATGACGACTACCAAGTCATCGAAAAAAGTATATAATATCATGGTCGAAATGCTTCAAAATATAAGTAAGCATACCAATGACATTGAAGGAGACCGAAAAAACAGAGGTATATTTTTCCTCAGCAAAAAAGAAGATCAACTAATATTGACTTCCGGGAATTATATGCAGAACTCTCATGTCGAATATCTTAAAAACAAACTGAAAGAAACGAACAATAAAAGTTTAAAAGAGCTTCATAAATCATATAATGATGTGTTGATGGATTTTGCAACTCCCGATGCTCAAAAAACAGGTTTGGGGTTTATCGACATAAGAATTAAAAGCGAAAAACAACTAAATTATAACTTTAAAAAAATTGATGATGAAGTAACTTTTTTTGCTTTACAAACATCAATTTATACTGATGATTAAAAAGTTACAAAATAAAATTCAACAACCGAAAAAACATTTATCATAACTTACAGGACATCTAATTTTTTGATAGATTACTTAACAAAATTCATATGGAACCATTAATTATTCAAGCAACAGAAGATACTCCGGAAGTATATTTTAATCCGGAAGAAAGTATTTTCAAATTTTCAAAATCTTCTTTACCTGAAAATGCAATCGAATTTTACAGACCAATTTTAAGTTGGCTTAAAGCATATCAATCAGAAGCTAATGAAACTACTATTTTCGATTTTGATATTGAATATTTGAATACAGCATCGTCAAAGCAAATTTTTGAGGTAATTATGCTGATAAACGGAATTTCGGAAACAAGTGATGTTACCGTTCGCTGGCATTATGATGTTATTGATGAGGATATGCTCGGACTCGGTACACGATTTTCACACTTGGTAAAAGTCAATTTCGAGTTTGTGGAATACGAAAATGATGACCTTGATATATAAAAAAAACTGCAAGATTAAAAAAAATTGCAGTTTTTTAATTCCTATATGATAAAATGTCAAATATGTAACATTTTATCTATTTCAGTGCATACATTTTCAAATACGGTTTCTACATTTGAATTCCCGTTTATTGTTATTACACTACGTATATTTTTGTATTTGTTTATTACCGGACAAGTTTTTTCTTCATGCTCTTCTATTCTTGCCACAATTTTTTCTGTATTTGTGTCGTAGGATTTGCAATTTTTAGTTTGCCTTCTTTTATCTAAGCGTTTTATAATTTCCAGTGTCGGAACTTTAAGTTCTATTACTTGCGATAAAAATGTTCCGTATTTTTTTAGAACTCCGTCTAATATATACGATTGAACAAAAGTACGAGGGTAGCCTTTAAAAATAAAACCTTTTGTTTTTCCGGAATTTTTAATTTTATTTTCAATTAATTTTATAATAATTTCATCAGGGACAAGTTGTCTTTTCTCGTATGTATTTTTAATTTTTTTACCTATTAAAGTTTTATTTTGTATCTCTTCGTTGAGCATACATTCTGTACTTATAAATTTCAAGTCATATTTTTCGGCAATTTTTCGTCCGATTGTGCTGCGTCCGGAACCGGGATAACCAAAAATTATAATGTTAAATAAACTCTTTTCTTGTTCTGCATTCAGTATTTTTGAGATGTCATTTTTTACCGCTCTAATACTCTGCATTCCGTTTATGGAATGATAAATATTTTTTTCTTTGTAATAATCAATAACAGGTAAAGTTTTTTGTACGTACTCAGCAAGTCTTGTATTTATAATTATCTCACTATCATCACTCCGTCCTGAATTTACACCTCTTAATAATAGCCTTTTTATTGCTTCCTTCTCTGTAAGTTCAATATTAATCAAGCAGTTCAATTTTGTCTGCATCTTAATCATTAAACCGTCTAAAATATATGCCTGTATGAAAGTACGAGGAAAGCCGTCAAATAAAAAACCATTGGAGTCCAAGTTGTTTTTAATTGTTTTTTCAATAATTTGAACAATAATTTA